>NZ_JBMFWB010000013.1:0-58981 GCF_049965695.1 Athalassotoga sp.
GTTGAAAGAAGTTTTTGAATGCCCTTTGCAAGTTCAATTGTGCATTCGCAAGTGCAAGGCTATCTACTTCGTTAAGCCATTCGAATTCAGATTTGTATTGTGCAGGTGTGGTATTAAGCATCATCTTATGCGCTTGATAATAATCGATTTTATCCTCAAGCATTTTGTTGTAGACAAACCGAACACAACCAAATGTCTTTGCAAACATCACCTGCTGCGCTTTGTTCGGATACAATCTGAAACGATAAGCCTTATGTTTTATAATCTTTATCACCTTGGCTTTCAATATACTTGCACATCATCGTATTTAGTTACCAAGACAAGATGGTAATACATGCTGACGAATGATTGTTACTATCTGATTCCATTCTAACACAAATCAAAGAGCAATTCATCTCACCACTTATAGAAGTTGGAGAATTCTTGCTTAAAAGGACGTTAAAATATCAGGATAATCAGTTATTATTCCATCCACACCCATCGAAATGAACTTTTCCATTTCCGGCTTATCGTCTATCGTCCATGGTACCACAAGCATTCCATATTCGTGAGATGTTTTGATCATATTTGAAGTGCACAATTTGTAATACGGAGAGATCACATCCACTCCTAAACTTTTTGCCATCTTAACAGGATCTCCTCCAAAATCAGAAAGTTTTAATCCGGCCGTCCACAGGGTGTTTTCATAATAAATGTTTTGAAGCAAGGCAACCGTCGTGATTTTTGGATCCATCTCTTTAACAAGTTTTAAGGTTTCCCAGTTAAAAGATTGAACCATAACTGTATTTTCAAGACCGTATTTTTTTATAAGAGGTACAAGCGCGTTTACAAAAGTTTTGGCATCATAGGTATATCCAAATATTTCTGGAAAGACTTTTGTTTCAGCGTTTATCATGTACCTGTTTCCCGTTTTTTCTTGCATGTCCTTCACAAAAGCAAAAACCGCTTCAAGCGAAGGTATTTTCTCTTTTTCAACCTGAACTTGATGTGGCATTCTGTAATCAGATCTCATAACACCGAAGTCGTATTGCAAAAGTTGTTCGTATGTCATATCTTTTATCAAAGGTTTATCACCGATGAATTGCCCATCTTTTGAAACTTTTTGAGGATTAAGAAAAGGATCGTGTGAAACGACGAGCACCCCGTCTTTTGTCATGGCAATATCAAGTTCCAACGTTGTAACGCCGACATGTTCTATCGCGTACCTAAAAGCCGCCATCGTATTTTCAGGCATTAAGCCTCTTCCACCCCTATGCGCTTCAAGATCAAAAGGCCATCCATTTTGAATCGGTGTAAGTGCAAAAGAAAAAGAAAAAAGTTCGACAATTAGAACCAAAAAAATAAATTTTTTCATATCATTCCCCCTTTTTTTGAGTATACCAAAAGCCTATGGCAAAAACAAAACGGTGACGGGTAACGCGTGATCAGTAAAACAGCGCGTAGATCGTAGCGGGTAGCATATAGAAAAGACAAACTGGCGGCGAAGAGCGTGATGCCGCGAGGTGGCCTCCGCAGCAACGCGAGGACCAGACACCGAAGGGCGAATGCGAGAGCCACGTGCTACATGCCGTTTCGCCACCTGCCGGAGCAACTATTCGGAATTTGAATTTTGTTTGTTTTAGTATAAAATTAACTTGTGAATGTAAATTTGGCAATTCTTGTTGGTGGAAAATCAAAAAGATTTGGTTCTGACAAATGCACCCATGAAATAAACGGCAAAAGATCAATTGATTGGATAAATGAATCAATAGGTTTTCTCTTTGAGAAGGTACTTTTTGTTGGAGAAAATGACAGGATCGATGATTCAATTTTAGATCTTAAACCCGGTTTCGGGCCCATTTCAGGGCTCGAAACCGCTATTCTTAATTCCAAAAACGGTGTTTTTCTCGTTTCTTGTGACATGCCCTTTGTGAAAAAGGAAATAGTCGATTTTATATTGAGAAAGATCTCCAATTACTCGATCGTGTGTCCTGTCGTTGATGGGATCTATCAGGTGACGCATGCGTTTTACTCTGCAAACATTCTTGAAGAGGTAAAAAAAGAAATGCTTACAAAAAATCCATCTTTAAAACATCTTGTTTCAACCTGCTCCAATTCTCTTTTAATCGAAGAAAAGGAGTTAGAAATATTCAAAGACTATAAAAATAGTTTTTCCAATTTTAATTTTCCAGATGATCTCAACCAACACTTCTGACCTTTTCTACTTTAACTGCCGAAACTTTAAACGTTGGAATTTTCGCAATCGGATCGAGTGCGGCCAGAGTTAAAATATTTGCCGGTGCTTCGGCATAGTGAAATGGAATAAAAATTAATCCTTTCTGGGATCTTTCGGTTACTTTTACCTGACCTTCTATTGATCCTCTGCGAGAGGTTACACGTACAACGTCTCCGCTTACAATTCCAAGTTGTTCTGCGTCTTCAGGATTTATTTCTATTTCAACCTTTGGCCTTGTGTCTTCAAGTTCTTTTACGCGCCTTGTCATAGTTCCGGTATGATATTGATAAAGGATTCTTCCGGTAGAAAGATAGAACGGATATGTTTCATCCGGTAACTCTGGAGGTTCGGTGAATTCAACCGGAATAAATTTACCCAGGCCATTTGAAGTGGAAAATTTTTCTTTATGAAGAATGTCTGTACCCTGATGCGTTTCAGATGTACACGGCCATTGAATTCCTTGCTTTTCAATTCTATCGTAAGAAATGCCTGCGTATATCGGAGAGACCGATGCTATTTCTTCCATTATTTCAGACGGATCTCTGTAATCGGCCTTATAACCCAATTTGTTCATGAGTGCTTTCAGTATGATCCAGTCAGGTTGTGAATTCCCAATCGGTTTTAAAACTCTTCTTACCCTTTGAACTCTTCTTTCGGTATTTGTGAATGTACCGTCCTTTTCAAATCCGCTTGATGCGGCCAAAATGACGTCCGCATACTTTGTGGTATCATTTGGAAATATATCCATGTCAGCGAAGAATTCAAGGCTTTCAAGCGCACGCCGTGCATGACAAGAATCCGGATGACTCATGACGGGATTTTCTCCCATCACAAAAAGGGCTTTTATCTTTCCGTCGATCATGGCGTTGAACATTTCGACACTTGTTAATCCCGGTTTGTCGGGTAAATTACTGACTTCCCAGGCCCTTTCAAATTTCTTCCTTACATCTTCACTCAAAACCGATTGATTTCCGGGAAAAACATTTGGAAGGCATCCCACATCTCCGGCACCCTGCACATTTGATTGTCCTCTGAGTGGATTTACACCTGAGCCGGGTTTCCCGATCTTTCCTGAAGCCATTGCAAGATTTGCTATGGAGATGACGTTTTTGGTACCGCTGACATGTTGTGTGATGCCCATGGCGTAAAGTATGGAAGCAGATTCAGCCTTTGCATACAATTCAGCGGCAATTCTTATTTTTGAAGATTCAACGCCGGTTATCTTTGAAACGTATTCGGGCGTATATTTCATCACTGCATTTTTAACATCTTCGAATCCTTCTGTCCTTTCCGATATGAATTTCTCATCCAAAAGTTTTTCTTCTATCATGATGTTTAAAAATCCATTGAAAATCGCAAGATCGGTTCCGGGAAGATTTCTAAGCCATACCGTTGCGTAATTTGCCAACTCTATTTTTCTTGGATCGATCACGATCAACTTCGCACCATTTCTAACTGCCTTTTTAACACGGGATCCGTAAACGGGATGATTTTCCGTTGTGTTTGTGCCTGTAACAACTATCACTTCAGCATTTTCTATGTCTTCCATCGAATTTGTCATGGCACCCGCACCAAAAGTCATGTTTAACCCTGCCACGGTTGAAGCATGACATAACCTTGCGCAATGATCGATGTTGTTCGTCCCTATAACAGCACGAGCAATTTTTTGAAGCAGATAATTTTCTTCATTTGTGCATCTTGCAGAAGAAAGAAACGCTATTGAATCGGGTCCGTACTTTTCTTTTATATCGATGAGTTTTTTTGCGGTGTAATCAAGTGCTTCATCCCAACTTACAGTTTGAAAATTCCCGTTTACTTTCATAAGTGGATCTTTTATCCTGTCAGGATGGTTGACAAAGCCATATCCGAATTTGCCTTTCACACATGTTGCCACTGCGTCGTTGACTTCTTTGTTTTCAACAGAGCCGTCAACTCTGACTATATCGTTGCGTTTTGGATCAACGTAAACATCTATCTGGCATCCAACGCCACAATAAAGGCAAGTTGTTTTAACCTTTTCGACCGCATTCCATCTTGCTTTTCCAATCGAAGGTTTTTCAACGATTGCTCCGGTCGGACAAACAGTCGCACATTGACCGCAACTCACGCAATCGGTTTTTGCAAGCGGAAGATCCATAAAAGTTGATGGATAAGATTCGTGGCCACGTTCTACCATCGAGTATATCGACATGCCTTCTATTTCATCACAAACTCTGACACACAATTGGCATCTTATGCATTTGTTCAAATCTCTTACCAAAAATTCGCTTGAATCATCGACTTCATATCTTTTCTTTTGAAGATAACCGAACAAAGGTTTCCCGGATGGAAAATATTCATAGGCCAGATCTTGAAGCGAACAATTACCATTTTGATCGCATGTCATGCAGTCATCCGGATGTTCTTTGAGTATCAGGGATAAATTCACCTTTCTGGCTTCGTCTATAAGTGGAGAATTTGTTTTTATTTTCATGCCATCTTTTAATTCCGCGGTGCATGAGGTAACAAGGTTCTTAGATCCTTCCACTTCCACTACGCACATGCGACATGCACCTATGCTTTTAAGTGCGGGATGATAACAAAGGTGGGGAATATCAAAACCATTTTCAAGAAGAAATTCAAGAAGATTTTTCCCTTGTGGAATTTGATAATTTTTACCATCTATTTCAATAGATAACAATCTAATCCCTTCTTTGTTTAATTTGTAATATCAAACAAAATTCAAATTTTGGATTATCGCTCCGGCAGGTGCCTGCACGGCACGTAGCGCGTGGCTCGTAGAATTGACAATTTTCAATTTAGATCTATTCAATCTTCACTCATCACCATTCACTGATCGAGGCATTCTGCCCTTCGCTTCGGTAAATAAGCATTCGACTTTCAAAGTGAATTCAGTATAATCCAATGGCATAATTTTATGAATCAATATTCGAATCTCTAAAACACTGATCGATCATACCTTTCATGGCACTTAAAGACTCTCTTATCTTAGAGACGAATGTTTCATCTTTTATGAGTTTAAGATTTATCTCAACATTTGAAACCGCTATCTCAAAAGATGCTTTCAAAAGCCATGACGCACTTTTGGCATCGCTTAAAGCATTTTTATTTCCATATTTGTTGACGAATTGCGCAAGAGGACATACTTTTGATATTTCTCTGGCAAGTTCGTAAGGTGTTTCGCTTGCATGTTTTAAGGCTGTTTGAAGTTTTTCGGTACGGATTTTCTTTTGATCTTCGGTTTCTTTCGGCAATTTCATTGCCTCAATAACTTCGTCGAAAGCCTGAGCATCCAGATCAGCCAAATCGAGCAATCTTTTTCTTCTGTAAGACGCTTCGCTTAGAACTCTTTCCATTTCGCCTTCAGAATCCTCGTAATCTTTTTTCCCTATCGTAAGTGATGCAACCATTTCAACAAGGGCCGTTCCCATAGCGGCCACTATCGATCCAACGGCACCACCGCCTGGCGTTGGAGATTTTGAAGCAACCGCTTCCGTGAATTCAAATATTCTTTGATCCTGGAAATTCATTTCTCGCACCTCCGATTATCTCAACAGATTTTGAAGCACCTATTCTGTTTGCACCGGCAGAAATCATTCGCAGCGCATCATCGTAAGAATGTATTCCTCCGGAAGCCTTCACACCCATCTTTTCTCCGACCACGAATCTCATAAGCGCAACGTCTTCAGCCACAGCGCCACCTTTTGAATATCCGGTTGAAGTTTTGACAAAATGGGCACCGCTTTCTTTGGATATAACACATGCCGCAACTTTTTCTTCGAAGTTCAAAAGTGCTGTTTCTATTATAACCTTGACAGTCTTACCTCTCGCAGATTCAACAACTGATTTCACGTCATCGTATACCTCATCGTATTCTGAATCTTTAAGCATCCCTATGTTTATAACCATGTCAACCTCATCTGCACCATGTTCTATAACCCATTTCGTCTCTTCTGTTTTTATCTTTGTCGGCACGGCACCGAAAGGAAATGAAACGACACTCGCGATTTTAACCTTACTGCCCTTAAGGTTATCAAAAGCCTCAGGCACTCTAAACGGATTAACACACACAGAATAAAAGCCATACTTTACGGCTTCATCGCATAATTTCGATATCTGTGCCGATGTTGCATCGGGAGAAAGTAAAGTGTGATCGATCATGTAAGCGAGTTTATCTCTTTGAATATCGATCTTTTTAGTTTCAAATTTGAATTTTTTTGCCCTTAAGATTTCATTTTCTATCTTTTCCAAAAGTCCGTTCATCTCAAATCTTCCTTTCAAAGACCTATCTCTTCATGAATGCTTTTCATCGCATCAAGAGCGAGGTTTAAATATGCTTCGAGTTCAAGGCCAAGTTCGGAGCACATTGACATCTGTTCGCGACTTGCACCCTTTGCAAAAGATTTTTCTCTAAATCTTTTCATGAGAAATTTTGAGTCTAAAGGTTCAAGTTTTTTTTCTGATCTTATAAGAGCAGCAGCCGTTATGAATCCCGTAGTAGGATCGGCAACGTAAAGTGCTTTTTCTATTTTTGTTTCAAGCGGTTTCTTCTCGGCATGAGCAAGAATTGCATCGTAAACTTCTTTCGGTAAATTGTATTTTTTCAACATCTCAACGCTTAAAAGGCCATGATGGGCAGGATCTTGATCTGTTTCGGGATAATCATAATCGTGAAGTATTCCGGCAATTTCCCATTCGTTTTCATCTTCACCAAATTTGTAAGCCAACGCTTTCATAACCGCTCCGGTTGCGATCATGTGGTTGACAAGGTTGTTCGACTCAACGTGTGATTTTACCAAAGATATCGCTTCTTCTCTTGTCAATTGAATCACTCCTTAATGTAAGGTACGCCATCCGCACTTGGTGCTCTACTCTTTCCTATCAAACCACCGACGACTATTAAAGTTATTATATACGGAATCATTCCAAAAATATACTGTGTGTTAGTTGAAAGGTTTAAAACACTTTGACTTTGAAGTTGGTTGTTGAAAGCCGTTGCACCGCCAAAAAGCAAAGATGCCGACATCGCTCCAACTGGATTCCAATTTCCTATTATCATGGCTGCGAGTGCTATAAATCCACGACCGTTTGTCATATTCGTGGTAAATTGGCCAAGTTCTCCTATACTCAAATAAGCACCGCCCAACGCTGCAAAGAAACCACTCATTATAACTCCAAAATATCTAACGTTGTAAACATTCACTCCCAAAGTATCCGCAGCCTCAGGGTTGTTGCCCACAGATCTCATCCTCAAACCCAATTTCGTTTTGTATATCAAAATCCAGCCAAAAGCAACAGATGCAAAGGCAATGTAAACAAATGGAGAAAGATTTCCAAATATAACTCCAACAAATGGGACCTGTTTGAAACTGCCGAGATCAACAAGCGGTATCGATCTGACAAGATCGGTTGAACCTGGTTGACCAAACAATTCAACAAGCGCAAAACCTGTTATACCTTGTGCAAGAAGGATAAGAGCCGTTCCGCTTATTATCTGATCTGCGCCGTACTTTATGGATGCCCACGCATGAAGAGCGGCCATGGCAACTCCGAAAAAAGTACCAAGCAAAAGTCCATACCATGGATTGCCGGTAAAATAACTTCCCATCACTCCTCCAAAAGCACCCATCAACATTATACCCTCAAGTGCTATATTGGTAACACCCGTTGTTTCACTGAACACGCCACCCAGCGCCGCAAGTATAAGAGGAGTCGATTGGGTAAGCGTAGATTTGTAAAATGTAGGATTTGTGAAAACGTTGAATATGGCCTGAATCCATTCGTTCATACTTCGGCAACCTCTTTTCTTTTTCTTACCTTCAAAGTTTTTATGATTCTGTTCGTGGCAACAAGGAAAATTATTATTCCCTGAATGATGGTCACCATGTCTTTTGGAACACCTGCAATCTGCATTTGATTGGATCCCGTCCTTATCGAAGATATCAAAAATGCGGCAAGTCCTATACCAATAGGATCGTTTTGCCCTATAAGTGCAATTGTTATTCCATCAAAGCCCATACTTCCACCCAAAGCACCGAAATATCTTCCGTAAACGCCAACAACCTGAGTTGTGCCGGCAAGTCCGGCCAAAGCACCGCTTATTGCCATTGCAAGTACGACATTCTTGCCTATGCTTATTCCACCGTATTCTGCCGCGTAAGGGTTAAATCCTACGGCCTTGACTTCATAACCTATGGTGGTTTTTTGAATTATGACGTAAATGACAACGATCGCGGCCAAAGACACAAAAATTATCGTGCTTAGAGAGGTTGCTCCAACGCTCATTATGTTTGGAAACTGAGCCGAATAGGCAATTGCGGGTGATTTGGGAACCCCTCCAGGTGCCTGAAATGGTCCGTTTACAACGTAATTGGCTATGAAAGTTGCAACGTAATTAAGCATTATGGTGGTTATGACTTCATGCGCACCTCTGTAAGCCTTGAGCCATCCAGCAATTGCTGCCCATAAAGCGCCTCCAACCATTCCGGCAATCATAACAAGAGGAATGGAAAGATAAAACGGATAAGACGCCACCATAGTACCCACGTAAGCGGCGAGCAAAGCACCGATGATGACCTGACCGTTGGCACCTATGTTAAAAAGTCCCGCACGAAATCCAAAACCTACGGCCAAGCCCGTGAGGATCAACGGGGAAGTTTTCATGAGATTGTCTATTATCGCTTCCTTGGTTCCGAAAGCGCCATAGAATAACGCAGCATACGCCACAAGCGGGTTTTTGCCTATTATAAGCATGACAACGGCCGCTACGGCAAGCGATATAAGCACCGAAAGTAAAGAGATTATGACTTTTTCATTCAGAATGTATTTTTTCCAGTCTTTCATCTTATACCTCCTGATTGATATCTTCGAGTTTATGGCCTGCCATCATTAAACCCACCGTCTCTGTGGTCGTTTTTTCCGGGCTAACCTCACCCATGATCTGTCCTTCGTAAATCGTCAGTATTCTATCACTTAAAGAAAATATCTCTTCCAATTCCATCGATATGAGCAATATGCCTATACCTTTGTCACGCATCGATATAAGAGTTTTGTGAATGAACTCTATGGCGCCAACGTCTAACCCTCTTGTTGGCTGGGAAACGATCATCAAAGCAGGATCAAAAGCAATCTCTCTTGCCACTATGACTTTCTGCTGATTTCCACCGCTTAGATTCATGCCGAGCAGATCTATATTCGGCGGCCTTACATCGAATCTTTTGACAAGAGTTTCCGAGAATTTTTTTATATCTTCGATTTTAAGAAAAACCCCATCGCTGAATTTTGGATCGTCATGTTCTCCAAGAATGAAATTGTAATAGATCGGAAAAGTCTTTATGAGTCCATGTTTTAATCTGTCTTCGGGAATATGTCCCATTCCCATTTCACGTCTTCTCTTTGGAGAAAAACCGGTTATATCCTGATTTTTGAAGATTATCTTTCCGCTTTCGACTTTTCTAAGGCCTGTTATGGCTTCCGTGAGTTCTGTCTGACCGTTACCGGCAACGCCGGCAATTCCGACTATTTCTCCACTTCTTACATTCAAACTAAGGCCTCTTACAGCCTCTATGCCTCTGTTTTCTTTGACAACCAGATCTTTAACATGTAATATCTCATCACCCGGATGGGCTGAATTTTTTTCAACGGTAAGTAAAACTTCTCTTCCAACCATCATGTTTGCAAGTTCCTTAGGACTTGTCTGGGAGGTCTTCACGACACCGGTAACCTTTCCAAGCCTCATAACGGTAACGGACTCGGTTATCGCCATGACTTCATTTAATTTATGTGTTATGAATATGATCGTTTTCCCTTGAGATTTAAGACTTTTCAACACTTCAAATAATTCGTTCGTTTCTTGCGGTGTCAAAACGGCAGTGGGTTCATCAAGCACAAGTATTTCGGCGCCTCTGTAAAGTACTTTTATTATCTCAACTCTTTGTTGCATTCCGACAGGCATATCTTCTATTATGGAATCGGGATCTACTATCAAACCGAATTTTTTCGACAGATCTTTTATCTCTTTTCTTGCCCGGTTCAAAGCGAAAAATGGTCCTCTGACAGGTTCCTGACCCAAAACTATATTTTCAACGACACTCAACCTATCCACCAACATGAAATGCTGGTGAACCATTCCTATCTTTGCCGATATCGCATCATTCGGGTTATTTATCTGCGTTTCAACGCCATTTATGTATATCTTTCCGTCATCAGGTTTTATAAGTCCGTACAGTTGACTCATCAAAGTGGTTTTACCCGCTCCGTTTTCTCCCACAATGGCATGGATCTCGCCTTTTTTGACGAAAAGATCAACGCGATCATTTGCAAGCACGCCGGGGAACCTTTTTGTAATTCCTTTCATCACAACCGCATATTCGGAATAATCTACATTTTTACCCATCTTACCTCCCATACTGTTAGTACAAATGGCGGGAGATAACTCCCGCCAAAATTAAAAAGCACTGTCAAAATTGAATTGCTGGCACCTGAAACGTCTGTAATTCTTTATCGGTTGCCGGAACAATTATTTCTCCACTCGCAACATCTTGTTTGAGGACGCTTATTTGGTGCATTACACTTGCCGGCACGAGTTGCTTTGTGTAAGTCATAGGACTTATTCCAACGCCATCATCTTTGAGCGTAAGTGTGACAGTACCGGCTTTGAAAGTGCCGTTTATAACGGCCTGAATGCCATCAAAGACAGCGACATCAACACGTTTCATGGCACTCGTAAGCACATATCCTGGCGCCAAATAATCCTGATCCTGATCGACTCCTATCGCAAAATGTCCTGGTCCTGCATCTTTGGCCGCCTCAATTGTTCCGAGACCTGAAAGTCCTGCTGCCGCAAAAACTATGTCCGCACCTTCAGAAAACTGGCTGTTTGTCATGGCTTTACCCGCTGCGGGATCATCAAAACTTCCGACGTATCCTGACAGTATCTGGACGTTCGCACCGTTCAACACGTTGTAGGTCTGGATGCCGGCATCATAACCGTACTGGTATCTTTCAACCGGCGGTATTGGAATTCCACCCACAAATCCAACCTTGCCTGTTTTTGACATGGCTGCGGCGAGATATCCAGCAAGATAGGCACCCTGATTTTCGCTAAAGAGAAAACTTTCGACGTTAGGGGCATCAACGGAGAAATCTATCGTTATGAATTTGACGTTTGGAAATTGTGGAGCAACTTTTGTAACTGCATCCTGCATCATGAATCCAACTGCAACGACGACATCTGCAACCTGAGCAGCGGCAGTGAGATTCGGTACGTAATCAGCCTGTTCGTAAGACTGAATGACATTAGCAGTTATGCCATATTTTTGCACCGCCATCTGAACGCCGGCCCATGCGCTGTCGTTGAAAGACTTATCACCGAGACCCCCTGTATCCGTCACGAAAAACACCGTTAACGGTAATCCGACTGTTGCAAGTACGAGAATCGAAACCAAAAACGCGATCACAAATTTCTTCATGCTTTCTTTCCCTCCTTTGCTGAAATAGATTTAAAGCGCGTGTAAAGCGCCTCAAAAGCCACAAAAATTGAAATTCCGATTGTTATAACCAACATAGCGATGTTGGGAATTTCTCCTTTGACAAGTGTGTGTGAATAAGTGGGAAATCCATATTCAACGAATATCTCTATGACTTTTTGGTAAAAAATCATCATGGCACCTAAAATTGTCATAAGAGATATCAAAAATCTATATATCCAGTTTTTTCTGAAGAAAGTAACACTTAAGAACAAAAGGGAGATAAGGATAAAAAGTTTTGATCCATCAGATGTCTGAAAAAATTGAATATTTGGCGCTCTTTCATTTAGCGAACCGGCCACTTTAAACGTGTCCATCAAAGATGTTGAAACCTCAGTGAGGTTACTCGACGATATCTGAGCCTTTATACCGCTTTCAATGTCATTTCTTAACTGTGGAGCAGCAAACGTGTATATTCCATCGAGTGTTTGCGAAAAAGCATTTTCATTTCTGTTGACGGCATCAATTCTGTTTATCATATCGTTAATGGCAGATTGGGCTCTATCTCTAACCACTCCTATCGAATCTTTAAGATTGTTTAAATTAGAAAATCCAAAGTAAGGTGAATTTCTATCGACATTTACCATGATGGAATTTGGATATTCGACAATGCCTTTAAGCGCACCCGATTTCTTCAACGTTGAAAGATAGAAAGAAACAGTTTGATTGGCAAAATTGTAAGGATCGGATCTTAAAGCAGATATGTCGGAACTTATATTTTGAAGATCGTAAGTTAAAATTCCATTTTGACCGTAGAGTTCGTTTTCGTATATTCCCATATATGCGCTTTTCAAAAAAGTTTGGTTTTGAGACATCTTCGTTGAAGGAAGGTTCGAATAAAGAGGCACAAAAAGTACAAGCAAAAATAAAACGGCAACTCCAACCATTGAAAATATTTGAAACAAATTTTTGACCTTTGTTATTCTTAAAAATGAAAGAAATCCCAAAAAAGCAGTTGTGACTATCAAAAAACCGTAAAGGGTGGAATCGAGTCTGCTTAACATCGGATCTATTCCAAAGATCAACACCAAAGATTCAAATGCAAGGATGGATAACATGGCATAACCAACCCATTTTTTTCTGTACAGGAAGAAAAAGATCAGTACCCCCGCATATACGAGCCATCTCCATTCGATAGGCGAAAGTGGAGTAGCACTTTTGGAAGCAAGCGTACCTTCAAGTTTTACTATGCTGTCGTTGAAATTTTTTGAGACTGAATTTCTGACTGTGTTGGCAGAAAGCAATTCCTGCACGGCCACGGCAGAGACATAGGAATCAAGCGCTTTGGTCACCGCAACCGAAGTTGACTGTCCGGATGTTATAAGAGTTTTGATACTTTTGACTGAATTATTGGCACTTTGAGAAAGTTTGTTTTTGAAATCCGCAAATGCGTCATCAAGGGTTTTTTGACTTAAAGATTGAAGGGCAAGGTCTAAGGTATACTGACTAACCTGCTGGGTTTGGACAAAAGGCTGTATCTTCAAATTGTACACATTTACTATATCCAAAACATCGGCCGGGACAGCACCGTTGTAAATTTTGTTAAGTGCGGAAATGAAGATGTTTTTTAAGTTTAAGGGACTGTAATTGTAATTTCCCCGAACAGTACTTTGTACCCCTATGGCTTTTTGAAAGTAAGATCTTGTCAGATCAGCACCTGCACTTTGTACTTTGCTTCCAAGATCAAAAACGGCCTGATTGAAAGTTGAAAAGTAAGGAAAATCAGTTTGACTTACGCTGTTACCGTAAAGATCATCGACTGCATAAACGAGAAAGGCCGCAAGCGCAACATTTTCGGTTTCATCATTTGTCTTATACCTTTGGTATATGTTTTGCGCTATGTACCACATATCCACATTGGTAAAATTTCCCACAGCGCCGGATGGTATCTGAAAACTGCGCATTCTTATCCATCTGTAATAAGCGGCAGGTTCAAATTCAGTTATGATCGTGGAAACGGCATTTTCAACCTGATTGGACGGAACAGATTCTATTGAGCCAGTTTTTTCAATTTGGGACAGGTATGTGTTAAAGGTCTGTATGTAATCCTGATAATCGTTCGTAACCTTCGTTTCAAAAGAAACGGAAAAAGCAAAGATCGAAAAGAGCACAAGGAATAAAGAAAATGTAACGTATCTTTTCATTTTTACACCCCACCGGCCTTTTTATGATTCTACCATAAAAGGTCGATGGGATCAAATTACAATAAAACTCCAAGTGCTTTTCCGACTTTTTCGAATTTTTCGAGTGCAAAATCAAGAGACTTTTTTGTATGAACGGCGCTTATCATAACGCGAATACGGGCTTTTCCTTTTTGAACCGTCGGATATCCGATCGATTGGGCAAAGATACCTTCTTCAAAGAGTTTCTTGCTAAAATTGGAGGCAACCTGGGCGTCATAAAGCATCACAGGAGTTATAGGAGTCTGACTATGACCTATGTCGAAACCAATGGATTTCATATGATCTTTGAAATATTTTGAATTATCCCAGAGTTTTTTGACAAGATCATCACTTTGTGCCAACACCTGAACGGCTGCAAGCACCGCTCCGACATCTGGTGGAGTTGGGGCACTTGAAAAAAGAAATGGTCTTGCCTTCTGTTTTAGGTAATCTATCAAAACTTTATTGCCTGCGACGTATCCTCCAACAACTCCAAAGGCCTTTGACATGGTTCCTATATCTATATCTACCTTTCCTTCAAGTTTGAATTGGGCGACGATCCCTTTTCCATGGGGGCCAAGCACTCCTTCTCCGTGTGCATCATCTACCATAACCATCACGCCATATTTTTCACCGAGTTTGACTATGCCATCAAGAGGAGCCACGTCCCCATCCATGCTAAAAACACCATCTGTAACTATAAGCCTTCTTCTTGCGCTGTTTGTCTTGATCTTACTTTCAAGATCATCAAGATCGAGATGATTCCATCTTATTATCTGGGCACCAGACAGTCTGCATCCATCTATTATGGAAGCATGATTTAACTCGTCACTGAAGATAACATCTTCTTTTGAAAAAAGAGGTGGAATGACGGCCTGATTTGCGTTAAACCCTGATTGGACAAGCATTGCCGCTTCAGCGCCTTTAAAATCCGCAAGTGCTTTTTCAGTTTCTTCGTGGATCGATAAAGTGCCGGCTATCGTCCTGACTGCTCCGGGACCGACACCCCATTTTTCTATCGCTTCCATCGCAGCCTTTTTCAATCTTTGATCGTCCGCAAAGCCGAGATAATTATTCGAACAAAGATTCAAAACTTTTTTACCGGAAATTGTAAGCCACTCACCTTGAGGGCTCTCAAGCGTTCTTATGTTCGTGTAAAGCCCTGTTTTTTTAAGTTCTTCAAGTTCATCTGAAAGTACTTTCCAGTCAAACATGATACCGCCTCCTCAAAGTTTCAAAACGATCTTGCCGCATTTCCCTTCTTCCATCAATTTAAAACCGCGCTCGTAATCATCAAAATCAAGCACATGGGTTATTATTTTGGACAGATCGAGTTTTTTGCTCTTCAAAAGATCTGCTCCTCTGTACCAGGTTTCAAACATTTTTCTGCCGGTTATCCCGTATATTCTTATGGCCTTGAAAATGACCAAATCGTTAAGATTTATTTGAACATCTTTATCGTAAACGCCAAGCAAAGAAGCTCTGCCTGCATTTGTAAGCGACGTGAGTCCATCTTTGAGTGCCTGAGGATTGCCGCTCATTTCTATCATAACATCAGCACCATCACCGTTGGTCTCTTTTTTTACAACGTTCACGAGAGACTCTTTTCTCGGATCCACGACAACGTCAGCACCTATCTCCTTTGCAAGATCTCTACGATAATCGTTGACTTCGCTGACGATTATCTTCGCAGCCCCTGCTGTCTTCAACACACCTATGGCTAACAAACCTATCGGTCCGGCTCCGGTGACAAGCACATTTTTACCCGTCACATCTTCCACAAAAATTGTGTGAATGGCATTACCGAGCGGTTCCTGAACGGAAGCCCATATTGGAGGAATTGAAGGATCATTTTTCCATAAAACGATCTCTGGAACTTTAACGTACTCGGCAAAAGCGCCGTTCATATCAACGCCGAGAATTTTAAGATTCTGACACACATGCATGTTGCCAGTTCTGCATTGTTTGCAATGCTGGCATGGGATATGCGTTTCAGAAGAAACAAAATCTCCAATTGAAACGAGTGAAACATCTCTTCCTACCGACACAACCTCACCGGCAAATTCATGGCCCAATATCTGAGGCACTTTTATATGGTTTTTTGCCCATTCGTTCCATAGCCATATGTGCAGATCCGTTCCACAAATCGAAACGGCTTTAACTTTTACAAGCACTTCGTGAGGTTCAAGCGATTTTGGAACATCAACCTTAACCAATTTAGCCCCGTAATTTGGAGCATCCTTAACGATTGCCTTCATCTTATCTGGCAAATTGTTTGTCACCGTCATTCATCTCCTCTAAATTTTTTTAGCAGTACTGAACCCAGTTTAGATTCGGAACAATTTCTTAGCTCCGGGAGGTGTCCCTTCGGAATCTGTCCTCGCTGCGCTGCGAAGGCTTCCTCATGGACAACCTGCCCTACGCTAAGTTGAATAAACATTCCATTTTTAAAATAGATCCAGTATACAAAGAAAATTTTACCACCAAAACGGAATAAAAATTAGTGATCTAAAATATACTATTTTTTTGTACTATTATATTGAGGGGTGCACCTCAACTTTTGATTGGAGGGATGTAAATGGCCGTTGGGACAAGACCTGTGAACGAAGTTTCGAAAGCAGTTTCTCTTACCATTTCTCTTGACACCGGTAAACTTGATCAAAATGGAAATCCAGTCATCAACCGTGCAAGAATAAGCGGAATAAAAGAAAACGCGGCATTTGAAGATCTCTACGATGTTGCATACCTTTACGCATCTCTGACTTCGAAAAGCATTGTGGATATCGCCGTTGGAGTCAATTCCGGAATAGGGCCAATCGACTGAGGAGGGATGAACGATGAAATACTTAAACATGAGGTGGGTTAATGCTCAAGATGGTTCCACGAAGACGTTAAGAGTGAATGACGTGAAAAGCGATCTCACACAAGCGGAAGTAATGGCTTTCATGGGAAAAATTGCAACTGCAAATCTTTTAAAGACTTCAAAAAATTCTCTTGTTGACACTGTTGATTCGGCCACAATAGTCGATACAACTTCCAGCCAACTTTTCAATTTAGTCCAATAACGAAAAGGGGAGGGCTTCCTCCCCTTTTTAACGAGGGGGGAATATGAATATGGAATGGATAAAAATGCTTTTGAACGTTAAAAATTTCATTGAAATAGCGGTTGTGATGGTCGAACATCCGGGCGGCGGATCAGAAAAAAAGCAAAGGGCGCTTGAAATAATTCACATTTTGATGAAGGAAAACGACGTACATTTACCGCTACCCGATCAAATAATCGATTTGATCATTGGTTTTGCAATAGATACCTTTGTAAACTGGGCAAATGAAAATATATGGAAAAAGGGAGGCGAAGAAAATGGATAAGATGGAAAGAGCCGTAAGAAAACTCGTGAGCAAATATGCCCATTCTGTTAGAAAATGTGAATTTGAAGATCTTTGCCAAACGATATGGTATCTCGTTATCTCCTCAAAAAAAACTTACGATCCCTCAAAAGGAAAATCGCCTGAATCTTACGCTTACTACTTTGCAGATATGAAATTAAAAGATCATTTTGGCAGGCGTGTCAATTTGCCGGGAACCAGCGGTGTTTTTTCTCTTCTGCAATTCAAAGCCGATATGATCGATGATACGGAAAATCTTCCGGATCTTTCACAGGATGAAAACTTCATGGACGATGTGGCTGAAAAGATAGAGAATGAAAAAGCAGAATATGCAGATGAAACATTTGAGGCACCTGATTAAGGTGCCTTTTTGTGTGTCGACCACCTCACGGCATCATGCTCTCCACCGGCTCTTTGCTTCTCTGTTCACTGATCACGCGTTACCCGTCACCGTTTTTTTCCACGCGCTACCGGCTACCCGCCACATGCTGTTTTGCTGATTACTGATTACGCGTCACGCGTTACCGTTCATAATTGATTTGACAAAATAAAGATATGTGATATAATACTTTCTGGTAAAATTAGATAAAGCCTAAGGGCCATTAGCTCAGCTGGTAGAGCAACTGACTCTTAATCAGTAGGCCGCAGGTTCGAATCCTGTATGGCCCACCAGGCGATCCCAAAGGGATCTAAGAAGAAGCCGCCGCTTCTCACCTTTACCTTAATAAGGGAAGAGGTTGTAAGGGTTTACTGTCTTTAAGACGGGTGGCTTTTGTCCACCCGATTTTTAATTTTAGAGGTGATGATAATACCGAAAAGTGAATTTTTGAAGAACGAAGAAATACACTATTCATCAGTAAGGTTGATAGGGCCTGACGGTTCTCAACTCGGTATCGTGAAGCGCACCGAAGCGCTTCAAAAAGCATCGGAATACGGCATGGATCTTGTACTCGTATCTTCGGGATCTAATCCACCTGTGTGCAAGATAATGGATTTTGGTAAGTACATGTACGAGCAAAGCAAAAAACAAAAGAAATCCAAAAACGTTTCCGATGTGCTTAAGCAGATGAAATTCAGACCCAAAATAGATGAACATGATTACCAAACAAAACTTTCACACGTGAGAAATTTCATAGAAAGTGGAAACAAAGTGAGAATTACCATAATGTTTCGCGGAAGAGAAATGGCTTTTACCGACAAGGGAAAAGAAATCCTTGAAAGGATATCGAAAGATCTCGCGGACGTGGCCGAAGTAGATTCTCCACCCTTGCTTGAAGGTCGGGATATGAGAATGGGTCTCAGACCTAAAAAGGTTAATTACGTCAAGGAGGTTAACGTAAATGAAATCAAAAATGAAGGTTAGGAAGAGTGCGGCAAAAAGATATCATGTAACCGGATCTGATAAGATAATGCGTGAATCTGCAAAAAGAAATCACAAAAATTATCACAAATCCGCCGCCCAGGAAAGAAGACTCGATGTCAACAAAGAAGTTTCCAAAAGTGATAAAAAAAGAGCAAGAAGAACTCTTGGCATTTGATCAAAGGAGATGTGAATTATGCGTGTTAAAAGAGGTATAACCAAAAGGCAACGACACAACAAAGTACTTAATGCCGTCAAAGGTCATCTTGGTGCAAGAAGAAGACATTACAGATATGCCAAAGAGGCTGTAACGAAATCCGGTATAAATGCTTACATAGGCAGAAAACAAAAAAAGCGTTCGATGAGATCTTTGTGGATAACAAGAATAAACATCGCCGCAAGGGATTCAGGAATTAAATACAGTGATTTTATGCATGGACTTGATCTCGCAGGCGTAAACGTTAACAGAAAGATCCTCGCTCAACTTGCGGTTGAAGATATGGATGCTTTCAATTCTTACGTTGAGATAGCAAAAAAACATCTTGTAAACAACGTTCAGTAAGATCATTTAACGGAGGTGTATGATGGCTAAGAAATACGTTTATTTCTTCGGAAATGGTACCGCAGAAGGCGGTGCCGACATGAAAGACACGCTCGGCGGAAAAGGTGCAAATCTTGCCGAGATGGTCAAAATAGGTATATCCGTTCCCGCTGGCTTCACGATAAGCGCTGAAATATGCGATTATTATTACAAAAATTCAAAAACATATCCAAAAGAATTAAAAAACGAAGTCGAATCAAATCTAAAAGCACTTGAAAAGGCCACAGGAAAAAAATTCGGAGACTCAAAGAATCCTCTTCTCGTTTCCGTTAGATCCGGAGCAGCCGTTTCGATGCCGGGCATGATGGATACGATACTCAATCTCGGTCTTAACGATCAAACGGTCATTGGCCTTGCAAAATTGACGTCCAACGAAAGATTTGCCTACGATTCTTACAGAAGATTCATACAGATGTTTGGCGATGTGGCACTGGGTATAGAACACAACAAATTTGAAAAAGAGATCGAAGCCATAAAAGCAAAACGAGGCATAAAACTTGATACCGAAATGAAAACGGAAGAACTGAAACAACTTGTCGAGAACTACAAAAAATTGTACGTAAAAGAAGGAAAAGAATTCCCGCAAGATCCCGTTAAACAACTCTGGATAGCCATAGATGCGGTTTTCGGTTCATGGATGAACAAAAGAGCGATAGATTACAGAAGAATAAACAAAATACCTGAAGGTTCGATGCTTGGGACTGCCGTCAGTGTTGTTTCGATGGTCTTTGGAAATATGGGTGACGACAGCGGAACAGGAGTCGCATTTACAAGAGATCCGTCTACCGGAGAGAAAAGAAGGTACGGAGAATTTCTCAGAAATGCCCAGGGTGAAGACGTCGTTGCCGGTATAAGAACTCCTGAAGATCTCGAAGGGCTCAAAAAGGTTTCCAAAGAAGCCTACGACGAACTTTACAGGATATTCGATATACTTGAAAAACATTACAAAGACATGCAGGACGTTGAATTTACAGTTGAGCACGGTAAACTTTACATGCTTCAGACAAGGAGCGCAAAAAGAACTCCGCGTGCCGCGGTAAAAGTTGCAGTTGATATGGTTAACGAAAAGTTGATAGACAAGAAAACTGCCATCATGCGTGTTACCACGGATCAGGTCGATCAACTTTTACATCCCATGTTTGATATGAACGAAAAGAAAAAGGCAATTTCAGAGAAGCGCATGATCACAACCGGACTTGCCGCTTCGCCAGGCGCCGCAACCGGTAAGGTCGTTTTTGATGCTGATAAGGCTGCGAACCTTGGAAAGAAAGAACCTGTTATTCTTGTTAGGCCAGAAACCTCTGCCGAAGACGTTGCAGGTATGGCCGGCGCCGAAGGCATTCTTACCGCAAGAGGCGGTAGAACATCCCATGCCGCCGTTGTGGCAAGAGGCATGGGTAAATGTGCCGTTGTCGGTGCGGAGGCAATAAGCGTAGACGACGATCGCAAGATGTTTACCGTCAACAGCACCACGGTCAGAGAAGGAGACTGGTTATCGATAGACGGATCAACCGGAGAAGTTTTTTTGGGTCAGATAAAAACCATAAAACCCGAAGGACTTGAAGGAGACCTCGCAACGTTGCTCAAATGGGCAGATCAGATCAGAAGACTTGGTGTTAGAACAAACGCAAACACACCAACGGATGCTAAAGTCGCGAGAGGTTTTGGTGCTGAAGGTATAGGACTCTGCAGAACAGAACGTATGTTTTTTGCCAATGACAGAATACCTGCAGTCAGACAGATGATCTTCTCCAACACCACCGAACAAAGAGAAAGAGCACTTGACAAAATAATGCCGATGCAAAAAGAAGATTTCAAATCAATTTTCAGAGAAATGGATGGAAAGCCCGTCACAATAAGACTTATAGATCCACCCTTGCACGAATTTTTACCGCAAGACGAAGAAACGTTAAGGCAATTGGCGAAAGATATGGGGTTAAGTTATGAACAGATCTCGGAAAGGGCAGCCGCTTTGAAAGAATTCAATCCGATGCTTGGCCACAGAGGTTGCAGACTTGAAATAACTTACCCTGAAATACCAACGATGCAGGTCAAAGCCATAATTCAAGCGGCGATCGAACTCATAAAAGAAGAAAAAATAAACGTTATCCCTGAGATAATGGTGCCACTCGTTGGTCACGTAAATGAACTCAAGTTTCTTAAAGAAATTATAATAAAAACAGCCGATGAGTTGATCAAAAAAAGCGGAATTAAATTGACTTACCTTGTCGGTACGATGATCGAGATACCAAGGGCAGCGGTTACCGCAGATCAAATTGCCAAAGAGGCGCATTTCTTCTCATTTGGAACCAATGATCTTACACAAACAACTTTCGGATACAGCCGTGATGACAGCGGTAAATTTTTGAACGACTATCTTGAAAAGGGCATAATCCCCGTTGATCCGTTCAAGACGCTTGACAAAGACGGAGTCGGAGAACTTGTAAAGATAGGGACGAAAAAAGGAAAGAAGTCAAATCCAAAATTGGAAGTCGGAATATGCGGTGAACACGGTGGCGATCCTGATTCGATAAGAATCGTCGATGAAATAGGAATTGATTACGTGAGTTGTTCTCCTTACAGGGTACCAATTGCAAGACTTGCCGCAGCCCAGTCAACGCTGGAATTAAAAGCAAAAAGATCCAAGAAGAGCAAATGAAAAAGAGGGGCACTTTAAGGTGCCCTTCATTTTCTGTGAGGAGGCAGTATGGCTAAAAAAAACTTTGAAATTAACATAGATTTCAAACTTTGTAAGTCATGTGGCATATGTTACTGGATATGTCCAACGCATGCGATAGTAAAGGGCGAACTCGAAGCACCGAAAATTGAAAGCAACGATAAATGCATAGGTTGTATGCAATGCGCCAACCTTTGTCCGGATTTTGCCATAAACATCGTTGAATCAGAGAGTGCTAATTTACCCTCCTGAAATATGTGATATAATTTAAAAATGATTGGAGGAGGATTCAAGTGCCTATTAATGAGAGAAGTTCAAAACTTTACCGCAAACTTAAAGATAAAGGGATAGATTATTTTCTTTCCATAACCTCTGAAGGGTCAAACACGACGGTGAGATATTTAAGCGGATTCACAGGAGACACCGGTTGTGTGATAGTTGGAGAGAAAGAAAGATATTTGCTTGTTGATTCAAGATTTTACACGCAGGCCGCCCAGGAATCGGACTTTGAAATGGTCAAAGTTGAAAATTCTTCTTTGACCGAAAAGGCTTTGGAAATTCTGAAGGGGAAAACCGTCGGGATAGAAGGCACTAAGTTTTTTTATTCGTGGTATACGGATGTGTCAAATGATCTGAAACTCCAGAATGTCGAAGAAGATCTTTACGCCATTCGAGCGGTAAAAGATCGAGAAGAAGTTGACAAGATAAAAAGAGCCATAGAAGTTGCACAGAATGCCCTTAAAAAAACTCTCGAGAAATTTCATGTTGGTATGACGGAAAGGGAATTTTCTTCGTTACTCGGCTACGAGATGGAAATGCATGGTGCACAAAAGCCTTCTTTTGAGACGATTGTGGCCTCTGGATACAGAGGTGCCCTTCCGCATGGTCTTGCGTCGGATAAAAAGATGGAAAAAGGAGAGATGGTCGTCGTTGATTTCGGTGCACTCGTGGATGGATATTGCAGCGATATAACAAGGACTTTTGGGATAGGAAAAGTGCCCCAAAAAGCTTTAGACGCCTATTTAGCAGTGCTTGGCGCTCAACTTAAAGCGATAGAAAGCGCAAAATCAGGAATGACTGGTAAAGAAATAGACGGTGTTGCACGTGATTTTCTCAAAGAAAAGCAACTTGATGGGTATTTCGGCCACGGTCTTGGCCATGGTCTCGGAATGGACGTTCATGAATCTCCATTTCTTAACAAAAGATATGATAAGCCCATAAATGATATGGCAGTTGTAACTTTTGAGCCCGGTGTTTACATTCCGGGTGAATTTGGCATAAGAGTAGAAGATGACGTTTTGCTTACCGAAAACGGACATGAAGTTTTATCTAACTTCAAAAAAGAATTTACAGTTATATAAGGGAGGTTGTGCCTTTGATCGACGTAACGGATCTTAGAAAAGGAATGCATGTGATTATAGACGGAAAGATTTACACCGTTGTGGATTTTGAAATGCACAAAATGGGGAGAGGCCATAGCGCCGTTGTAAGAACACGCATAAAGGATGTGCTTACAGGTCTTGTGCAGGATAAAACCTTCAAAAGTGGAGACCAAATTGAGGAAGCGACTTTAACTTTGAAGGCATCCCAATATCTCTACAAGGATGATAATTTTGCCTATTTCATGGCAAACGATAACTACGAACAGTATTCTCTTCCGCTTGCGGATCTCGAAGATGAAATAAAATACATGAAAGAAAATATGGAACTGAATTTGCTTTTTCACGATGAAAACGTCATAGGAGTGCTCTTACCAACGACTGTTGTGCTCGAGATTGTCGAAACAGATCCTGGCTTTAAAGGCGATACGGTTGCCGGTAGCGGTAAACCCGCTATTCTTGAGACGGGTTTGAAGATCAACATACCTTTTTTCGTTAACAAAGGAGAAAAGGTAAAAATTGATACAAGGACAGGTGATTACATTGAGCGAGCATGAAAACGTTAATAATCAGTCAAACAGAGGGAAAATAGAGATATCGGATCAGGTTATAAGCAATGTGGTTATATTGACACTTGCAAAGCAGGAAGGAAAAGAAATAACTCAAAAGTCAAGAGACTACAAATATTACAGAAAGCAAGTGACGATAGACAGACCTGACGACAACAGTGTTTCCATATCCGTCAAAATCAGAATCAAATATGGAGAAAAAATAACCGATGTCACTTCACAGATTCAGCAGGCGATAAAGAGAGAGGTCGAAAGCATAACAGGCTTGAAGGTCGTCAGCGTCAACGTTTACGTTGAAGATGTCTTATCGGTCAAAGGAAAGGAATCTTCAGAAGAGATCGACGAGAAAGAGGAAAACAAAAAGTAAGGCGTGACTGAAAAATATCACAGAAGGCTTTTGAGAGAATTGGTCTTTAAATCGATTTATCAGATGGAATTTCAGGATCTCTCTCCACTTCAGGCTGTAAAGAATACCTGCGAAATGGAAGAGATAAATGGTTCTATTGAAAAAGAAGTTGAGCATTTAACGCTGAATCTTTTTTCAAAACTTGACGAAATAGATAACGCAATAAGAAATTACATCCTCGGCTGGACAATCGACAGACTTCCGCTTGTATCGAAAGACATACTCAGATTAGGTGTTTACGAGTTACTTTTTGAAGATGACATTCCGATAGAAGTTTCGATCGACGAAGCAATTGAGATCGCGAAAGAATTTGGAACAGATGGGGATCGTAAATTCATAAACGGGGTGCTCGACAGAATAGCAAAGAATTCCGCAAATAAAAATAAAATTTTATTTCTGCACAAAAATTCAAATAAAAACAAAGAAGAGGAGGAAGAAAAGATGGAAGAAACAGGAGTTAAAAAAGTCACCATGAAACCAATCACGGAAATTGCCAAAAAGATCGGAATTGAGGAAGATCAACTTATACCTTATGGAAAATACATGGCAAAAATTCCTCATCAAGTGTTAAAAACGATCAAAAACAAAACAGATGGTAAACTCATAATAGTAACTGCCATAACGCCCACGCCGGCCGGAGAGGGAAAAACAACGACAAGTATTGGGTTATCTCTGGGAATGAACAGAATAGGAAAAAAATCAATCGTAACTTTGAGAGAACCTTCATTGGGCCCTGTTTTTGGGGTAAAAGGCGGTGCGACCGGTGGCGGAAAAGCACAGGTCCTGCCGATGGAAGAGATAAATCTTCATTTTACCGGCGATCTTCATGCAGTTACGGCTGCCCATAACTTGCTCGCCGCGATGATAGATTCTCATATTCACAACGGAAACTCACTCAACATCGATGTGCGCGATGTGAAATGGCCACGGGCTGTCGACATGAATGACAGAGCACTGAGAGAAATTGTCGTTGCGCTTGGAGGTCATTCAAATGGATTTCCCCGAGAAACGGGATATGTCATAACGGCCGCGTCTGAAGTAATGGCAATACTGTGCCTTGCGGAAAGCATAACCGATCTTAAAGAAAGACTTTCAAAAATAGTCATAGGTGAAACGGTAGATGGGAAATACGTTACAGCCGGAGATCTTCACGCACAGGGAGCCATGACGGCCCTGCTTAAAGATGCCCTCAACCCCAATCTCGTTCAAACGACTGAAAATACACCTGTTATAGTTCACGGTGGACCATTTGCCAACATAGCGCACGGCACGAACTCCATAATAGCAACAAAAATGGCGCTCAAACTGGCAGATTACGTCATAACGGAAACAGGTTTTGCCGCCGATTTAGGAGCGGAAAAATTCTTTGACACCGTTTCAAGATATGCGAATTTAAAACCAGACACCGTTGTGCTTGTTGCAAGCGTAAGGGCATTGAAAATGCATGGCGGCGAGGATAAGAAAAACCTTAAAAACGAAAACATCGAAGCCCTTAAAAAAGGTATGGAAAATCTCAAAGTGCACATCGAAAACATCAAGAAATTTGGTCTGCCTGTCGTCGTTGCCATAAACAAATTCCCGACAGATTCTTTAACCGAGATCAAAACGGTCGAAGATGAGGTTAAAAAGATGGGAGTCAGATTTGCCTTAAGCGAAGGTTTTGAAAAAGGCGGAATCGGAACGGAAACGCTTGCGAAAGAGGTCATCGAATCCATAGAAAAAGACAAGAACACCTTCCACAGGATATACGATTGGGAAATGCCGATAAAAACGAAAATCGAAACGCTTGCCAGAGAAATTTACAGGGCAGGAAAGGTTGAATATGCTCCAACTGCACTTTCGGATATCAGAAAAATTGAAAAATCAGGATACGGCAATCTTCCCGTTATAATGGCAAAAACCCAATCATCACTTTCCGACGATCCAAAGGTCGCAGGAGCACCATCCGGATACACCTTCACGATACGCGAGGTGAAGTTATCTGCAGGTGCGGGTTTCATAGTACCGATAGCCGGTGAGATAATGACGATGCCAGGACTTCCAAAAGAACCGGCTGCGATAAACATAGATGTCGATGATGACGGTCAAATAACGGGATTATTTTAATCATGATCTTAGACGGAATTGAAATAGCAGAAAAAATAGGAGATTATGTTCAAAAGAAGGTTGCCGAACTTAAAAACTCCGTTGTCCCGTCTTTGACGTGTGTCGTTTCTTCAAACGATAAATCGACAAGAGTTTATCTCAATTCAATAAAAAAGAATTGTGACAAGTTCGGCATAAATTACGCGGAAAGATCCGTAAACGCAGAGGATATCCTCTCTGAAATAGACAAATTAAACACAGACAGAAATGTGCATGGAATCATGATAATGCATCCTTTGCCAAAAGAAATAGATGAATTTAAAGTTTTAAGTTCTGTAAATCCCGAAAAAGATGTTGAAGGCAGAACGCCTCAAAATCTTGGCATGTTACTCATGGGAAGGCCTTATTTTGCACCGTGCACGGCCCAGGCAGTGCTTGAAATGCTAAAATATTACGAGATACAACTTCGCGGAAAAGAAGTTACGATCGTCGGAAGAAGTACCACAGTCGGCAAACCGCTTTCTTTGCTTTTGTTAAGTGAAGACGCGACAGTCACGGTGTGCCATTCCAAGACAAAGGATCTTGTTGACAAGGTTAAAAATG
This sequence comes from Athalassotoga sp., assembly GCF_049965695.1. Taxonomy (NCBI): domain Bacteria; kingdom Thermotogati; phylum Thermotogota; class Thermotogae; order Mesoaciditogales; family Mesoaciditogaceae; genus Athalassotoga; species Athalassotoga sp. Next base: position 26,972 of record NZ_JBMFWB010000013.1, read on the forward strand.
CCGACGTGGTAATAGCAGCCGTTGGAAAGCCGAAGATGTTCGATGCGAGTTGGTTTAAAGACGGTGAAATTGTCATAGATGTTGGAATAAACGTTGTTGACGGCAAGATCGTCGGTGACGTGGACTTTGATTCCGTTTCCAAAAAAGTTTCTGTTTCAAAAGTACCGGGTGGAGTTGGAAACGTAACTTCCGCCATATTGATGAGAAACGTTGTAAATGTCGCGGAGATGATGTGCAGACGTTAGAAATGGGTGTTGCCGAGATAACGATGAGATTGATCTCGGTGATAGAAACAGATGAGATTTTTCAGAACGTGATGGTGCGTGGGGAAGTTTCTAATTTTAAATTTTCCGGTCCCCACGCTTACTTTTCACTCAAAGAGGGAGAATATCTTCTCAATTGTGTCATGTTCAACGCCACTTACAGGCATCCCTCAGGAATAAAGGACGGCACCGTCGTTAAAGCGAGTGGTGCGATAAAAGTTTATCCGAAAAGGGGAACTTACCAACTTTACACGGAATCGATTTTAGAAGGGAAAGATTACGGAGAACTTTACAAAAGATTTGAAGAGTTGAAGATCAAACTCAAAAACGAAGGGATCTTTGACAAGCCCAAAAAAGAAATACCGCGCTTTCCACAAAAAATAGCGGTCGTTTCTTCAAAAACTTCGGCCGCATTTCACGATGTTGTCAAAACTATCAAAAAAAGATATCCTCTTGCCGTAATTTTGTTGTTTCACACGTCAGTTCAGGGAAAAGAAGCATCCAAAGAAATAGTTAGCGCTTTGGACGCTGCCGACAGATCCTCGGCAGACGTGATTTTACTTGTGAGAGGCGGAGGAAGCATAGAAGATCTCTGGAACTTCAACGAGGAAATTGTAGTCAAAAAGGTATATGCGATGAAAACTCCCGTGATAACGGGTGTCGGTCACGAAGTCGATACCACTCTTGTTGATTATGTTGCCGATCGTAGATCTCCTACACCAACAGGAGCGGCTGAGTATGCTACACCGGATCTTGTCGAATTGAAAAGAAACATCGATATCTCTTTTTCAAGAATCACCAACGAGATGGATCAAAAAATCGATGAGTCTTTCGATCTCGTTGAAAGGTCAAAAAAAAGGCTTGATTTTCTTTCTCCGAAACGTCAAATTTCAATTGAAACGGAGAGAATAAATGAGTCCTTTTCGAAGATGATCAAGATCGTTGATGAGATGATAAAAGAAAAGCGGTCTTCACTCATAAGAAATTTTGAAGCGATATCACATTCCAAAATTGTAAGAACGATAGAACTCGTTCCGGAAAGGCTTGATTCAAAGATGGAAATGATGAAGCGTACCGTATCAAATGACATATCGAAAAAGTATTTATCGCTTGAAAAAATTGAAATGTCTTTGAACGTACACGATCCTTTGGAGCCTGTACGAAGAGGTTACGCTATGGTTTTCAAGGATGAAAGGTTGGTGAAATCCGTGCATGAACTGAAAAAATCAGATGAGATAAAATTGAAACTTTCAGATGGTAAAATACTCTCTGAAGTGGTGGAGATAGAAGAAAATGGAAAATAAAAAAGTGGAAGAGATGAGTTTCGAAGAGTCTTACAACGAACTTGAAGAAACCCTTAACGCCATGGAAAAGACAGATGTAACGCTCGAAGAATCTATCAAACTCTTCAAAAGAGGAGTTGAACTTTACAAAAGGTGCAAATTTTTAATCGATTCGGCATCGTTATCCGTCAAAGAAGTACTTGGAAATCTGGAAAAAGAGATGGAGATTGGTGAAGATGACATGGGACGATGAATTGCTTTTCAAAAAACTTAAAGATATGAAAACAGATGAAATGTACGATCTCGCATCTGAGATACGCGATTACGTGGTAGAAGTTGTTTCAGCCGGAGATGGTCATCTTGCACCAAATCTCGGAACGGTTGAAATGACCCTTTCACTTTACAAAATCTTTCCGCCGGATGAACACGTGATCGTATGGGACACAGGACATCAGGCCTACACTCACAAAATTTTGACTGGCAGGGCAAAGGCACTGTCCGGCATAAGGAAGTTGGGTGGCATAAGTGGATATCCATCGATTCGTGAATCCATCTATGACAACTTCGGAGTAGGTCACGCTGCCACATCTTTGGCGGCAGCACTTGGAATCGAATGCGCAAAAAAGATAAAAAACGAGAATGAAAGTCAGATAATAGCCGTAATTGGCGATGGTGCAATGACATCCGGCATGGCCCTTGAGGCTTTAAACCAAATAAAAACAGTTTCATCAAGGATAAAAATCGTGCTCAATGACAACGGAATGAGCATTTCTCCGAGTGTCGGCCAACTTTCGCAAACGATACTCAACAGATTAAGAACGATGAAGGCATACAGGAAATTCGATGCCAAACTTTATCAACTCTTCAGTGACGCCATATTGAAAACTTTTAACGAGAAGATCAAGGGATCTTTAAAGAAGTTACTCTTGCCCGATAATTTCTTTGAAGATTTCGGTCTGAAGTACATGGGACCGATAGACGGTCATGATATCAAGATGATGGTGAGAACTTTTGAAAGTTTAAAAGCGGTCGAAGGACCTGCCGTCGTTCATGTCGTGACTCAAAAAGGAAAGGGCATAAAATATGCCGAAGACAATCCAAGAAAATTTCACAGCGTCTCGATGATAAATCCATCAAACGGCGTTTCAATGGAAGTTAAAAAGGGCTGGTATTCTTACAGTGACGTTTTCGGAAGGGTATTATCCCAAATAGCGGACAACGACGATAAAGTCATAGGCATAACGGCTGCGATGGAAGACGGAACAGGTTTAAGTTATTTTCATTCAAAGCATCCAGATCGTTTTTTCGATCTCGGAATAACCGAAGAACTTTGCACAACCTTTGCTGCCGGTGCATCCACCAAAGGGCTCAAACCTGTAGTCGCAATATATTCAACCTTTCTTCAAAGGGCTTTCGATCAAATAATACACGATGTGGCGTTGCAAAATTTGGACGTTGTCTTTGCCATAGATCGTGCCGGTCTTGTCGGTCAAGATGGGCCAACCCATCATGGAATATTCGATATATCTTACATGAACTTAATTCCAAACATGAAGATTTTGGCTCCGTCATCACTTGAAGAACTCTCGGCTATTCTGAAATCCGTGATCGGAAAAGTACATGGTCCGGTCGCTATAAGATACCCAAGACTTAGCGAAATCGCTTCTATCGACGACGTCATTTACGCAAAGCCTTTAAAAGATCCATTCAAGTGGGAAAAACTCAAAGATGGAAAAGATGGTACAATACTTGCGGTAGGATCCATGGTTAAAGTTGCCATGAAAGTTGTGGATCAGGCTGAAAACGTGGGATTCAAAATAGGCCTTTACAATTGCAGAAGCGTAAAACCGCTTGACATGGAAGCGCTGAATGAACTTCGTGCTTCTTCAAGAATATGGACGATGGAGGAAGGATCCGTTATCGGAGGGTTTGGATCTGCCATCATGTTAAAAGCGCCGGATCTCAGATCGAAGATAGATGTTATAGGTATAGATGACGATTTCGTTCAACATGGAACGCGATCTGAATTGATGGACATATCAGGTCTTTCACAAGAAAAATTGAGTTTAAAGATATTTTCTGAACTGAAAATTAAAATCCAGGAGGGATGAAGTTGAAATTTTCCACTAAATATGGGGAAGTGGAAGTATCTTCTCAAGCATTGAAACAATTGATAAGGGAAGCGATCGTCAACAGTTATGGAATTGTGGATCTTTCGAATGCTTCTTTGATGTCACAGGTAGCCTCTCTGTTCAGCGAAACGGATAGAGGCGTAAAACTCGTCGATGATGGTCAAAATGTTAAAATTGACATTTACGCCATTGCAGAATATGGCATAAACATCATGCAGGTTGCACTCAATCTTCAAGATGCCGTCATATACAATCTTAGGACTTATGCTGGATTGAATCCTAAAGAAGTCAACATTCATTTTGTTGACATAAATTTTTGATGAAAGGACATCGTTAACAGGATTTGATCATGAAAAATATAGACGGCAAAACTATGATAACCTGTTTCAAAAAGGGCACAGAAGTGCTCCTTACGCATGTGGATGAATTAAATGCGCTTAACGTTTTTCCAGTTCCGGATGGAGATACGGGATCAAACATGGCTTCTGCCATGCTTGAAGCATGCAGAAATTTGGATGCGCTTGAAAACAACAAGCGTGACCTTCAAAGTGTGCTTGAAGCAATAGAAAGCGGTACTTTACTCGGAGCACGTGGCAACTCTGGAGTTATACTTTCACAAATTTTCAGGGGATTCAGGCAGGGGACGAAGAACAAAAAAGTCCTAAAAGTTGAGGATTTCGTTCTTGCGCTCAAAAGCGCGAGAGAAACCGCTTACAACGCCGTTATGAAACCTGTTGAAGGCACGATGCTCACGGTGGTGAGAATTCTTGCAACCGATGCTGACAAATACGTTACAGATGACATGACGGAATTCATGCAAAAGATATGGCAAAGATCGATTCAAGTCGTTAACAACACACCCAAATATCTCCAAAAGTTGCGTGACGCAGGCGTTGTTGATTCAGGGGCAAAGGGTTTTTCTTACATAATGGAAGGATTTTACCGCGTACTCAACGGAGAAACGGCGATCAATCTGAATGTTGAAAATGTGACAACCGGAGAAATAGTCAGAATATCCCAGGAAGATTTGAAATACCTTTATTGTACCGAAGTCATGGTCAAGACAAATAAAGATGTTGATATCGATGAATTAAGGGATTTTTACGGATCGATAGGAGATTCTCTCATACTCGTAAATTCTGCGGGAATTTTAAAACTTCACGTTCACACGAATACGCCCGGCGTCGCCATAGATAAAGCGCTTGAGTATGGAGAACTCTACAAATCAAAAATCGACAACATGAAAACGCAGCATCATCAGATCATAAACGCATCTGAAGACATGAGCGTACCAAAAGAAAAGAAAAATTACGGAATCATAGTGATAGCGGATGGGAACGGTTTTGAATCTATTTTCAAAAGTTTAGGTGTCGATGTCGTGCTTAACGGGGGCCAATCTTCGAACCCAAGTACGGCGCAGATAAAAGAGGCGGTCGAAAGCATAAATGCCAAAAACATATTGATTTTCCCGAACAATTCGAATATAATAATGGCTGCCAATTCGGTCAAAAGCATGACAAACGGAAAAAAGGTTATGGTCATCAACACTTCTACCGTCCAGCAAGGACTCGCAGCGCTCTTTGCGTTTAATTCCCAGCAAGGTCTTCTTGAAAACGAAAAAAATTTCAAAGAGGCCCTCTCTGCGGTAAAATCAATAGAGATAACAAAGGCTGTAAGAGATAGTCAGGTTCAGGATGTGGACGTGAAAAAGGATCAATACATAAGCCTTGTCGATGGAAATATCGTTTCTTCATCGGAACTGATTGACGATGTTGTCTTCGCAGCCCTCGAAAAGGCACAGGCAGATAACGCCGAAGTTATAACGATCTTTTACGGCGAGGAGATAAACGAAGATGAAGCGAATGTGCTTTTCAAAGAGTGTCAGATACGTTATCCGTCTGCTGATATAGAACTTTATTACGGTGGACAACCTTACTACCATTACCTGATATCCGTTGAATGAAGGAGGTTTTTATGGCAAAAATACAGTTAACAAAAGAAGGATACGACTCATTGAAAGAGGAACTTGCCGATTTAAAAGAAAAACTCATGAACGAAGTTGCCAAGAAGATAAAAGAAGCCCGAGAGTTTGGAGATCTCAGCGAAAACAGTGAATACGATGAGGCAAAAAACGAACAAGGAAAGATAAACAGTAGAATAAGTGAAATAGAGGAGATTCTTGCAAATGCCGTGATAATAGAAGGAAGCAAAAACAACCATGAAGTTAACATCGGCAATTACGTGAAACTAAAAGATCTGAGCAATGACAAAGAGATGACGATGATGCTTGTCACCGCTCAAGAGGCCGACATTTTTAAAAACAAAATATCGGTAGACTCTCCTTTGGGCGAGGCCGTTAACAAGAAAAAGGTTGGAGACACGGTACGGGTTAAAGCACCTAACGGTGTTAAAAGATACATCATCTTGGAAGTCGAACAGAAATGAACTCATAACTGGGGGAGATCTGAATGGATGAGATTAGATCTAACAAGATAAAAGAAAGTGAAGAAATAAGAAAATCCGGGATTAACCCTTATCCTTATTTTTTTGATGTGAAGGAAAGGATATCACAGGTAAGAACGAATTTCGATCATCTTAAAAATGGAGAAAAAGATGAAAATGTTTCTTTTTCCATTGCCGGTCGTATTATGGCCGTAAGATATCAAGGAAAATCGATATTTTTCGTCATACAGGATTCAACAGATCAAATTCAGGGTTACCTCAACGTTTCCGTGGGGCAGGACAAATTCGATTTTTTCAAAGATCACGTCAAAGTTGGAGATTTTGTCGGCATAAAAGGCTTTCCATTCAGATCTCACACCGGTGAATTGACTGCATTTGCGGCCGATTATCAACTGCTGTCCAAAGCCATAAGAACTTTGCCGGAAAAATGGCACGGTCTTACGGATAAAGAAAAAATTTACCGTCAAAGATACGTCGACATGATAATGAACAGAGAATCTTTCGGCAGATTCAAAGCGAGATACGAAATAATACGTATGATAAGAGATTTCATGAATTCTGAAGGATTCATCGAAGTCGAAACGCCTGTGCTGCAATTTGTCACCGGAGGCGCCACGGCAAGGCCATTTATAACGCATGTAAATGCGCTTGATATAGACATGTACTTGAAGATCGCACATGAACTCTACCTGAAAAGATACATAGTCGGCGGATTTGACGCGGTATACGAGATAGGAAAATGTTTCAGAAATGAAGGCATAGATTACAAGCATAATCCGGAATTCACGATGATCGAATGTTACAAGGCTTACGTCGATTACAATTACATGATGGATTTGACGGAACGCCTTGTTTCTCATGTCATAGAAAAGATAAATGGCACCACGAAGATAGAATATCAGGGCAAAACCGTGGACTTCTCAAGACCATGGAAGAGAGTTAAGATGAGAGATTACATAAAAGCACATCTTGATGTTGATATACTTGAAGATTCGGATGATAAGATGATAAAAATTCTTAAGGCCCACGATGCTCTCCCAGAAATCATGGAAAAAGGCCATTACATAGAGAAATTGTGGGATCTCGTTGAAGACACCGTGGTAAATCCGACTTTCTTGCTTGAACATCCCGTCGAAATATCTCCCCTTGCGAAAAAGCACAGAGAAGATCCGAGAGTTACCGAAAGATTTGAAGTTATAGTGCTCGGTAACGAACTCGCCAACGCTTTCAGTGAACTCAACGATCCGATAGATCAGAGAGAAAGGTTTGAAGCGCAGTCCGCTTTGAGGAACTCAGGCGACAAAGAGGCACAAATGATGGATTTTGATTTTCTTAGAGCGATAGAGTACGGTATGCCTCCAACGGGAGGGTTAGGGATAGGCATAGACAGGCTTGTCATGTTCGCAACGAATGCCGCCACGATAAAGGATGTTATAGCATTTCCGCTTGTAAGACCTGAAAATTTCGATGAGAGCGGTATGGAGATCGGTGAAGAATGAAAAAATATTTTGGAACAGACGGCGTCAGAGGCATAGCAAATGAAGAATTAACCGCCGAACTCGCCTTTAAAATAGGCAAGTCTGCCTCTTACGTCCTTAAAATGCACAATCATCAATTCAAAGAAATACTCATAGCCCGAGACACAAGAATTTCAGGTGAGATGATAGAAAGCGCTTTAACATCATCTTTGCTCTCGATGGGGCTTAACGTGACGCTTTGTGGGATAATGCCGACGCCGACCCTTGCATGGCTTACCGGAAAACATGAAACCGTTGGCTTCATGGTAAGCGCAAGCCATAACCCATGGATGCACAACGGCATAAAGATATTTTCAAATGGATACAAATTACCCGACGATATAGAAGAAGAGATAGAGTGCAATCTTGACAAAACTTCAAAAGCAGGACCGTCGGTTGGGAAAATAGTCAGAGTTGATATGCTTCCGTCTTACATCGAATGGATCGTTAAAAGATACAAAGACCTTGCCGGAGAAAGGCTCGCCTTCGATCTTGCCAACGGCGCTGCCATATCCACCGTTCCGTTGGTTGTCAAAGAAATCGGAATAAAAGCCACGATTTTCAACGATAAGCCTGACGGAAAAAACATAAACGAAAAATGCGGTGCACTTTACCTTGATTTCATGAAAGAAGCGATAAAAAATACCGATGCCGCTTATGGAATAGTCAACGACGGCGATGCCGATAGATGCATGATGATAGGCAAGGACGGTCACACGATAGACGGAGACGATATCATAGTTGTGAATGCACTCAGCATGAAGAAAGAAGGAAGGCTAAAAAATAACACGGTCGTTGGAACGGTCATGACAAATCTTGCCATAGAAGAGTATCTTAAGAGAAACGAGATACAATTCTTAAGAACAAAAGTCGGAGACAGATATGTACTTGAAAAGATGATCGAGACCGGATCGAATATCGGTGGAGAACAATCAGGCCACGTCATATTCCTTGACCTTGAAACGACCGGAGACGGCCTTGTTACGGCACTTGAAAGTGTAAGAGCCTCAAAACTGATGAAGATAGATCTCAAAGGTTTTTCTCTTGGAATGAAGAGATACCATCAAATTCTGGAAAATGTCGAAGTTACCGATAAAGAATCGATCATGAACGATCATGAAGTTTTAGATTTCATTAAAAAAACACAAAGATACGAAAGTTTAAGAATTGTCCTGAGACCTTCGGGGACGGAACCGCTTATAAGAATAATGGTTGAAGGAAAAGACAAGGCGATAGTGAGAAAAGTCGTGGATGAGGCAAAAGAAATCATCGAAAGGGTGAAAGATTCTGGAAAAATTCATAAGAGTTAAAGGTGCACGCGTTCATAACCTTAAAAATGTGGACGTAGAGATGCCAAGAAATGCACTTGTTGTTTTTACTGGCCCATCAGGATCGGGAAAGTCTTCCCTTGCCTTTGATACGATTCATGCCGAAGGGCAAAGAAGATATCTCGAATCTCTTTCCGCTTACGCAAGGCAATTTCTCGGAGAACTTAAACATCCGGATGTAGATGAAATAGATGGATTATCACCTGTCATCGCGATAGATCAAAAAAGCGTTTCTCATAACCCGAGGTCAACTGTGGGGACCGTTACAGAAATAAACGATTATTTAAGATTGCTTTTCGCGAGACTTGGAATACCGCATTGCGTAAAATGCGGAAGAACTCTTGAAAAGCAAAGTATAGACGAAATTATAGAAAGAATTGAAAAGAATTACAAGTCAACAACGAGAATAGCCATTTTAGCCCCGCTTACGACAGAAAAAAAAGGAGAGTACAAATCGCTTTTCGATTACCTCAAAAGGCGTGGCTTTTTGAGGGTAAACATCGATGGCAAAGATTATTCGCTCGAAGAAGAGATAAAGGTTGAAAAACAGGTAAGACACACTATAAAGTTGATCGTTGACAGGTTAAAAGTCAACGACGAAAATCATCAAAGACTCGTTGAATCTGTCGAAATTGCCTTAAAAGAAGCGGATGGAAAGGTAGAAGTGCTTAATTACGAAAACAACGAGATCGAATATTTCAGTGAAAAACTCGCATGTCCGGTTTGCGGAATAAGTTTTCCCGAGATAAGTCCGAAACTTTTCTCATTCAACTCTCCTTACGGTGCCTGTCCTGTATGCGCCGGAATAGGTTACACGATAGAAGTTGGGGATGAACTCGTCATCGATCCGTCAAAAACCGTAAGAGATGGCGGCATAATACCTTACAAAAGCGGAAAAGCCTTTGTGGTCGATCTGATAGAAGAAATGGTTAAAAAAATGGGCGGGAATCCTGATAAACCAATCGGAGAACTCAGCCCAAAAATTCAAAATGCCATACTCAAAGGAGGGCCTGGTTTTAAAGGCCTTGAAGATCATCTCATGGACAGATTCAGATATTCCGACTCGGAAGAGGTTAAGGAATGGATAGAAAAAAATTTTCTCGTTCAAAAAACATGTTCCGTTTGCAACGGTAAAAGACTGAGACCGGAATCTTTAGCCGTCACTTTTAAAGACAAAAACATCGCGGAAATTTCTGACATGACGGTCAGCGCATCTTACGAGTTTTTCAACACGATTTCCATGACCCCGAAAGAAGAATCGATATCGAGAGAGATACTCATTGAAATAAAAAGAAGGCTCAAATTTCTCATAGACGTAGGCCTTGATTATCTCACACTTTCAAGGGCCGCTTCTACGTTATCCGGAGGAGAATCTCAAAGGATAAAAATCGCAACGCAATTAGGCTCCCGGCTTGTCGGTGTGCTTTACATACTTGACGAGCCAACGATCGGACTTCATCAAAGAGATACGGACAGATTGATAAAAATGCTCGAAAATCTTAGAGATCTGGGTAATACCGTGATAGTCGTTGAACACGACGAGCAGGTCATAAGATCGGGGGATTTTGTCGTTGACATAGGGCCTGGAGCGGGAGAAAACGGAGGAAAAGTACTTTACGCCGGAGATGTGACAGGGTTAATTTCTGCCGATACCCTGACGGGAAAATACTTAAGCAAAAGATTGACGATTCAAACGCCATCGACAAGAAGAAAAAGTTCTGAATTCTTAACGATAAAAGGCGTCAAACATAACAACCTTAAATCAATAGACGTGAAGATCCCGCTTGGCACTTTCACCTGCGTCACAGGTGTTTCGGGATCTGGAAAATCATCTCTCGTAATGGAAACGCTTTATCCCGTTTTGACAAACAAAATATACAGAACCCATCTGCCTTACGGAGAGCATGAATCGATAGATGGAGTTGAAAAGATAGACAAAGTCATCCTTGTGGATCAAAGCCCAATAGGGAGGACTCCGCGATCCAATCCCGTAACTTACACGAAGGCTTTTGATGGCATACGGGAATTGTTCGCCATGGCTGAAGAGGCAAGAATAAGAGGATACACGCCCGGCAGATTCAGTTTTAACGTAAAAGGCGGAAGATGCGAAGCATGTGCGGGCCAGGGTGTTGTGAAAGTTGAGATGAACTTCATGCCGGATGTTTACATAGAATGCGACGTGTGCGGAGGCAAAAGATACAACAAAGAAACTTTGGAAGTTAAGTACAAAGGAAAAGATATAAGCGAAATCCTCGATATGTCGGTAGACGAAGCGGTCGAATTTTTCTCCGGAATACCAAAAATAGTCTCACCACTTAAAGCACTTCAGGATGTCGGACTCGGATACATAAAATTGGGACAACCCGCAACGACGCTTTCTGGAGGAGAGGCCCAAAGGGTCAAACTTTCGTCAGAATTGAAAAAAACATCGACGGGTAAGACCATGTACATTCTTGACGAACCAACGACAGGTTTGCATTTTCATGATGTCAAGAAACTGATAGATGTGCTTCAAAAACTTGTGGATAAAGGAAATACGGTCGTCGTCGTCGAGCACAACCTTGATGTCATAAAGAACGCGGATTACATAATAGATCTTGGACCAGACGGCGGCGAAAGGGGCGGACACATAATTGCCCAGGGAACCCCGGAAGAGATAGCAAATTCAAAAAATTCTTACACCGGTGTGTATTTAAAACAAATTTTGAACGGAACGACGGAAATGGCGGGATGCTGATTGCATTTAAAATCTTTGATAAGAGAAAAAATTTCCAAAAAATACTTTGATCTTTTCGGATCCGATCCTGTTGAATTCACGGTGGAAATATCGCCGCCGAATTTCGGTGATTATTCGACAAATGTCGCGATGGTATGCGCGAAAAGCACCAAAACATCTCCGAGAAAAATAGGTGAAAAACTCATTGAAGCCTTTAAACAGGATCCAGACTTTGAAAATGTCGAAATGGCCGGGCCGGGATTTTTGAATTTTAAACTTTCAAAGGCACTTTACAGAAACGTAGCCGAAAGATACTCAAAATCAGTTGAAATGCCAAAAGTAAAACCGCAAAAAATACAATTTGAATTTGTAAGCGCAAATCCTACCGGTCCTCTCACCGTTGGCCATGGCAGACAGGCCATCATCGGTGATATACTCTCGAGATTGAACAGTGCCATTGGAAACAACGTTACAAGGGAGTATTACTTCAACGATGCAGGACGGCAGATGAAGATGTTAGGCCATTCAACATGGATAAGGTACAACGAACTTTACGGCAAAAAAATGGCATTCGAAGAGGACGATTACGTCGCGGATTACCTCGTCGATATAGCAAAATCGATATCGGACAAGTATGGCGATGAATATGTAGGCATATGGAACGATGAAGTGCAATCTTTTTTCACCTCTTACGCAAGCAATGAAATATTTGAATGGATAAAGCGTACCCTTGATAAATTGCGCGTCCCTTTTGACGTTTACTTCAGCGAACAAACGCTTTACAAGACAGGCCTCACAGATGAAGCAATGAAAATTCTCAAAGAAAAAGGATACATTTACGAAAAGGAAGATTCAACGTGGTTTGCGGTGTCAAAAATTTTTCCGGCCGAAGATGACAGAGTCATAATAAGAAAAAACGGCGATCCGACTTATTTTTTCTCTGACATAGCCTACATGTTAGATAAATACAGGCGTGGATTTGAAAAAGTTTATTACATATGGGGCGCCGATCATCACGGTTACATTCCAAGAATGATGGCCGTTTCAAAGGCTTTGGGAATACCCGATGGATTTTTCAACGTGATCCTTCATCAATTTGTCACGCTTAAAAGCGGAGAAGAGACGGTGAGAATGTCAAAAAGGCATGGAGAATTCGTGACTTTGGAAGATCTCATGGATACCGTCGGAGTCGATGCGACAAGATACTTTTTCGCGATGATGGATCCCGATACAACGCTTGTCTTCGATGTTGACCTTGCGAAATCAAAAAGAATGGATAATCCTGTTTATTACGTTCAATACGCTCATGCAAGGATATCCAGTTTGATGAAAAACGCTAAAGAAAAAGGGATAGAATACGAAGGAGCGTCTCTTGAAACCATCTCAAAAGATGAAGAAATACTCGTGAGAGAACTGGATGAATTTCAGGATGTCGTGATTACCGCCGTAAATCAGCAAAAGCCACAAAAACTTTGTAATTACGCGTATGCGCTTTCTGAAAAATTTCATTCTTATTACACGGATCACAGGATAGTCGATCCTGAAAATATGGAATTATCCAAAGATCGATTGAAACTTTGTGCGTGCGTTAAAAATGTGCTTGAAATTACACTTTCGATCATCGGTGTAAGTGCACCGGAAGAAATGTAGGAGGTTTGACAAGATGAAAAAGTATCTCGTTTTGTTCGTGTTGATTATCTCTGTATCGGTGATTTCATTTTCACAGACGCAAACGATATCATTTTTAAAAATTGAGGGAAATACAAGCCTTGCGACTTCGATCATAACGTCAAAATTATCGAATGCCGTCAAAATAGGACAACCTTTGAATACCGCCGCGCTTTATCAGGCACTGCAATCGCTCTACGAAACAGGATACTTTTCTTACATAGAACCAAAGATAGAATACTCTCCGATAGGTCCTGGCCTTGTAATTGTACTTACCGAAAATCCGGTGATCAAATCCGTTGATGTGAAAATAAACGGTCCTGATCTTGTGAATTTAGACGATGTGAAAAAGGCCATAACCGTTAAAGCAAGTAGCGTGCTTAACCTTGTGGAACTTAAAAATTCCTTTCAAAACATTATGAATCTTTACACAAATGCCGGATACCTTGCAAACATAATTGGGATACAGACAAACATAGTCCAAAGCGGAAACGCGATCACGGTACCGGATAACGCACTTGTCATAACTGTAAATGAATATGCCGTATGGAATCTTAAACTTACAGGCGATTACGGTAATTTAACCGTTGACCAGATATTGAAAAGCACCGGACTGTTCACGATGAAAAATTACGAATCGATGAATCCCATTCAGAAATTTTTTGCAGACTCAAAGAATGCATACCTCAAATTTTCAACCGTTCAGGATTTTCAAGCCAAACTCTTCCAGATGGGATATTTTTCTCCTGAAACTACTCTTGGCTTCGCAACCGCAACCGATGTCGCATCCACTTTCAAATCACCGGTTATGGATCTCGTCGTTAACGCAAAACTTGCGAAAGTTGTGCAATCCGGATTGCCGGTTACAGGATATTATTTTACGGGGGTCAAAGAGGTAGACCCGGCCAAACTCGCGGAATATGCGGGTATAACCGCGCCTGCGACTACTAACAATTTTACCCAACTTGAACAACTGGCAAGGATAAACGCCTATTACCAAAATAAAGGATTTTTGTTGACTTCTGCCGAAGTCGTGTATCACAAATTCGAAACGATGAAAGGCGGATTTTTAGAGTATAAGATAACGGAAAGGCATATAGGCAAGATAGAAGTATCCGGAAACACAAAGACAAAAACTTATCTCATAATGCGTGAACTTGCTTTTAAAACTGGCGATCCCGTTACAACCCAAAGCCTTGTCCAAACTTACAACAACCTTAGAAATACACAATTTTTCTCGAATGTATCCATCACACCGTCGCTTCCTTCAACGGATTCGACAACGGTAAACATGATGATAAGCGTTACCGAAAATGACAAGCCCAGACAAATTGGCGCATCGTTGTCGATAGGTCAGCCCGGACAGGGTCAGCCATGGTATGAAGGCATAACCGGCAGCGGAAATGTGAGCGTCGTCAATCTGAGCGGAATTGGAGACACTTTGTCAGGTCAGGTTACACTCGGGGTCAATCCTACGGCAAACATAACTTACGGAATCATATTCCCTCTCAATTTGCCCATGAATTTCACATCAAGCATATATTACAACACAGTCCAGCCATTTGTGGTAACCAATGGTCAGACCCTGTATTACAACGAAACTGAATACGGTGTCTCTGCAAGTATCGGTTATCAGCCGGATGTTTACACATCGTACAACATCGGAGGAAATTTTTACTTTTTCAACAAAAGTCAGGGTTCAACACCGATTTCCGCCGCTTTGATGGGTGCCGCAACCGGTACATGCAGATCTGTCACACTTTCTTACAATTATGCCAACGTCGATAACGTACTCTTAACAACCAACGGTGTAAAATTCGGTGGCAGTCTTTCTTACGCGGGATTTGGCGGTCAGGAAAATTACCTTCAAGGGTACGTGAGCGCATCTGGATATTTACCTATTGTGCCGAATCTTGCCGTTGCCGGCAGAGTTTTGATAGGTGACGGATATGGAACTGATTTCTACGTCGGCGGTCCGACGACCGTGAGAGGATGGAATCAAGAAGGTGGCCTTCAGGAATTCGTTTCAAATCTTGAACTGAGATACGTCATGAATTCTCAGGATGTCCCGATGATGTTGACGGCTTTTTATGATTTCGGAGGGGCCGGTGATCAACTTTTGACTTACGGAAACATTCAGAATCAATTCATGAATTCGGTAGGAGTCGGCATAAGTTTTGAAATACCTTATCTGGGAGTTCTAAGGTTTGATTTCCCGTTTAAAGTTTCTAACGGGACATTCCAATATTCAGGAATTTCTTTTGGAGTGGGAGAGATGTTTTAATATTGCAACATACAAGCGTACTTTTGAAAGAAGTTGTAAACGGTTTTGAAAACCTTCAAAATGGAGGAATATGCGTTGATTGTACCATCGGAGGCGGCGGCCATACCGAAGGGTTGATCTTAAAATATCCTAACATATCTGTGATAGGAATAGACAGAGATCCACAGGCAATAAAAATCGCCGGTGAGAACCTTTCCCGTTTCGGGATGCGTGTGAGAATTTTTCAACGAAGTTTTTCGGATCTCGATGATCTGCTCGATGGTCTTGGAATAGAAAAAGTTGATGCCATTCTTGCCGATCTTGGACTCTCATCTTTTCAAATAGATGAAACGGAAAGGGGCTTTTCTTTCAAGAAAGCAGGTCCTCTGGATATGAGAATGGGGCTTAACGGCAAGAGTGCTTTAGATGTCGTGAATAATTACAGTGCTGAAGAAATTGAACGTGTGATACGTGATTTTTCTGAAGAACGTTTTGCAAAAAGCATAGCAAGTAGTATAATCAAGAAAAGGCCTATTATGACAACTGATGAACTTGTAAAAGCGATCTTTTCATCTCTTCCGTCTTACGCAAAAAAAGACTGGAAAAAAATTGTCACACGCGTTTTTCAAGCGATCAGAATAGAAGTTAACGATGAACTTGTGAACCTTGAAAAATTGCTTGAAATTTCAAAGAGAAGACTTAAAAAGGGCGGAAGGATTGCCATTATTTCTTTTCATTCTCTTGAAGACAGAATTGTAAAGTACGCTTTTAAAGAAAAAGAATTCATGCCGATCACAAAAAAGCCTTTGATTCCCGGTAACGACGAGATTAATTCAAACACAAGATCAAGAAGTGCGAAATTGAGAATCTCAGAAAGGGTGTGAGAGTTGTGGAAGATGTAAGAATTCATGCGTTGCAGCAAACCCAAGAAGTTACTCAGGTCAAAACATCAGAAGGAATAGGAGTTATAAGATCTGTGGCCATAGGAGTGGCAGTTTTCACCGTGCTTTCCGTTCCTCTCCTGCTTAACGTTCAAACCATAAAGTACAACTCACAGATAACGAATATGACTTACGAGATGAACGTTATGAATTCCCAGATAACCGATCAAAAGACCGCAATGAACATTTATCTTGAAGAAAAATTTCCAAATACCACAACTTTTAAAGAGAATGGTCAAACTTTTTTCGTAAGAAGTGTAAATCCTAACATAAAAGGAGATGCCAAACTGGCAGCCCAGCTTACTGGCCAATAAAATAAAATGAACGATTGGAAGATACGCATAGTACTCATCGCCATTCTGGGCGCTTTTGTCTTTTACCTTATAAGAGGAACCATTATCGTTTTTCATTTTCAAAGAACTGATATCCCGCCGGCGATGATCGTTTTACCGGCTCCTTACGGTGACATAATTGGTGCCAACGATCAGCCAATACTTCAAAATACGCTTTCTTACGATGTATACATAGATGTCGGTTATGCGAAAACCTTATCGGCTTTAGAAGGATGGAAATATCCGGACAGAATTATTCAGGTGCTTAATTATTTCGATAAACCGGTTTCAAAATCGATTTCATCTGTTTTACAGTCCGGCAAAGGTGGAATTGAGTTAGGACTTGTCAATGAGCAGATGGTAAAAAATTTGCCGTCTGATCTTTCGAGTTTTCTTAACATTCAAAGAGTTTACGTGCAAACAAAAGTTGCAACACCACTTGAAATAATCGCCAAAGCGATACAGGGAGAATACGATCAATACGTAAAGCCAAAAAAAGACGGTGAATTAGTCTACAACGCATTGGGACCGTACGCCATAACATCGGGAATAAAGACGCTTGTCGACCCTATCGGAGGAGATACGGTTATAACCACAATAGATCCTTCAATCCAGTCTTTCGCGCAACAGGCAATAAATCATGCAGTTACAACTAACGCTGCAAGTGGCGGCGAAATAATAGTATCAGATCCAAAAACAGGAGCGATAATAGCGATGGCATCAACATGGCCATGGGATGCTCCGGTTATGAATGTATTCGAGCCAGGATCATCTATAAAACCCGTGATCTTCGCTGCCGCACTTCAGGAAGGAATTGTCAACGTAAATACCACATTCAACGGACCTTATTACATTCCCAATCCAAACATACCTCTTATCATAAGAGACGTTGAAAATCATCCATGGCCGATAGACCTGAGAAATGCACTTGTTTATTCGTCAGACGTGGCTGAAATGCAAATAGCGACAAAATTCATAAATACAGTCGGAGACAGGGCATACTACGCCTGGTTTTCGAAATTTGGTTTCGGACACACAACAGGCATTGATCTTCCCGGAGAAGTTAGCGGATTTCTCACACCGCCGTCTCAATGGTACGGCATAGGCGGTCAGGAAATGGCAATAGGTCAAAGCATAGCGGTAACGGGCGTACAACTCATAACCGCTCTTAACTCCGTTACAAACGGTGGATACATCATCAAGCCTCATGTGATTCAAGAGATAATCTCACCGTCTGGAAGTATAGTGAGTATTTACACGCCACAGGCGACGCAGATTTTCAATTCTGAAGTTACCCAGATAGTAAGAAGTTTCATGGTAGATGTCGTTGAAAAAGGAACCGGCATTCCCGCCAAACTACCTGGGGTGCTTGTTGGTGGTAAAACAGGTACGGCAGAAAAATCAACTGCCGGCAAAGTATCGACCAAAGGACCATATTTTTCCATATTCTACGGATTCTTTCCCGCAGATGATCCACAATATTCCATTCTTGTTATGGTCGATCAGCCTTCCAAAGGACTTTATTACGGTGAAGACGTTGCGGCACCTGTTTTTCACGATGTGGGAGAATACATATTGAAGATGAATTACATTCAACAGGATCAAAATCATCTTTTTTCTTCATTTGCAATGCCGAATTTGAAAGGCTTGACGCTTAACGAAAGTCTTTACCTGCTCGGTCAGATGTCGGTGCCTGCGACAAAGATATCTTTCAGCGGAAATGGGATTGTGATCGGTCAAACGCCACCTCCAAACACGCCGATGAGTAAAGTTAAAAATATCAACTTAACGCTTAGCCCTTCATTTTAGAGGAGTGAAAAATGAGTAAACTTTTATGTTACAAACTCAGAAAAAGTTTCGGGAAACGATTGGCCGTAGAAGATGTTTCCATTTCGATAGACAGTGGGAGGGTTATAGGCATTCTTGGCCCAAACGGTGCCGGAAAAACAACGATCTTCAACATGATCCTTGGACTTGTGATTCCGGATGCGGGTCATATATTTAAAGATGCGACGGAAATAACAAACATGCCCGTCTATCTCAGAGCGAGGAACGGTATAACTTATTTAGCCCAGGAATCATCAATATTTACTGGATTATCGGTTGAAGATAATTTAAGACTTGTGCTTGAAAATTTCAATCATTCAAAAAGCACAACCAACGAAAGGATAAAAGCACTTCTGTCGAGATTCGGGCTCATTTCGATGGCAGGCCAAAGAGCGGATCTGCTCTCTGGCGGTGAAAAGAGAAGACTTGAAATAGCAAGGATGATGACTCTTTCACCTGATTTTTTGCTGCTTGACGAACCTTTTGGCGGAGTTGATCCTATGACGGTCAAAGAGATACAAAAGATCGTCCGTGAACTCAAAAATAACGGTCTCGGAATTATAATAACGGACCATTCCGTTGAAAGAATAGTTGAGACTGTCGATGAAATGTACGTTATCCATAAAGGCAAAATTCTCGCTCACGGTCTTCCCGAAAACGTTTTAAGAGATGAAAATGTGATAAGAAACTTTCTTGGAGAATAGAAAGGAGGCACAAAATGGAATTGAAAGATGATGTATCGATAGTGCTTTGCGGAGAGGCAGGTCAGGGCATACAAACTGTCGAGAGATTTCTCACAAGAGTTTTGAAATTTGACGGCTTCAACGTTTTTGCCACGAAAGAATACATGTCAAGAGTCAGGGGTGGCCTTAATTCGACTGAGATAAGGGTTTCATCGGAAAACATCAAAAGTTTTGTGAGCAAAATCGATGTACTCGTTACCCTTAAAAAAGGATCGATTCAACATCTGAAGGACAGGTTAAGCAAAGATACCCTTATATTGGGTGAAAAAGCGAATGCAGAGGATGGATATCCTTTTGTTGAAATGCCATTCACGCAGATAGCCACTGATATTGGCGATAAGATATTTTCCAACGTAGTCGCGGTTGGATCGATATCGGCCATCTTAAACGTTGATTTTGGAACGATTGAAAGTTATTTGAAAGAATTTTTCGCAAGAAAAGGTGACGAGATTGTCAATAAAAACATCGAGGCGGCAAAGAAAGGATACGATCTCGGACTTAATCTTATCAAAACCGGAAAAATAAAAGTCAGCATAAAAAAAGATGCCTCGATCAAAAATGATCTCATCTTCGACGGCGCAACGGCCATAGGACTTGGTGCCCTGGCCGGAGGATGTAATTTCATCTCTTCGTATCCGATGACTCCCTCAACCGGGATTTTGACCTTTCTTTCCGAACATGCAAAAGAATTCGGAATTGTCGCAGAACAGGCTGAAGATGAAATAAGCGCCATAAATATGGCCATCGGTGCATGGTATGCGGGATCACGGGCGATGGTTACAACTGCCGGCGGAGGTTTTGCCCTGATGGTCGAAGGCATGAGCCTTGCAGGCATGATAGAGAGTCCTCTTGTGGTGAATCTCGGCCAAAGACCTGCTCCTGCAACCGGACTTCCGACAAGGACAGAGCAGGGTGACTTACTTTTTGCGCTTTATTCAGGTCATGGGGAATTCCCCAAAATACTGTTAACACCCGGCACACTTGAAGATGCCTTTTATCTTACCCAAAAAGCCTTTTACTTTGCGGACAAATTCCAGGTACCTGTCATAATACTAAGCGATCAATACCTCGTTGATTCTTATTACAACGTTAAAAATCTTGACCTTCCAAAAAATCAACCTCAAAAATTCGTCGTTGAAACGACGAAAGATTACAAACGGTATGCATTAAGTAAAAACGGCATATCACCGCGTGGAATACCTGGAGGAGCAGGACTTGTGGATGTCGATAGCGACGAACATGACGAATCGGGTCACATAACCGAAGATCTCGATTTAAGGGTAAAAATGGTTGACAAAAGATTGAAAAAATTCGATTCCATAAAGGCCGAGATAATACCACCTGAGTTGATAGGATCTCCAAAGTATGATACGATCATCGTGGGATGGGGTTCAACTTATCCCGCAATAAGAGAAGCCGTCGAAAAAATAGGAGATGAAAGTATGGCTTTTCTTTACTTTAAGCAGGTATATCCTCTTCATCCGGACACGAAAAAGTATCTTCAATCGGCTAAGAAAAGAATCATCGTTGAAAATAACGCCACATCTCAGTTTGGTCATGTCGTAAAAGCCGAAACTGGCATAGATTTCGATGTTAAAATTCTTAAATACAACGGCATGCCCTTTTCTGTCGAAGAACTCGTTTCAAGATTAAAAGAAAGCAGGTGATCGATGTGGATAAGAAAGTTTTCGATATGGGACCCATTGACATCGCATGGTGTCCGGGATGCGGAGATTACGGCATTCTTAACGCCATCAAACAAACGATGGCGGAACTTGAAATACCTCCCGAAAAATTTGTCATAGTTTCGGGTATAGGACAGGCTGCAAAATTGCCCCATTACATAAGATCAAACTTTTTCAACGGTTTGCACGGCAGATCAATTCCACCTGCGACTGGCATAAAAGCGACAAATCCAGATCTCGTCGTCATCGCGGAAAGCGGTGACGGGGATATATACGGTGAGGGAGGCAATCACTTCATCCATGCTATGAGAAGAAATCCCGATATAACCGTTATAGTCCACGATAACATGGTCTATGGTCTTACAAAAGGTCAGGCCTCTCCGACGAGCCGTGAAGGATTTAAAACTCCTGTGCAGGTTGAGGGAGTTATACTTAAACCGTTCAATCCTATTGCCGTTTCAATAGCCAACGGTGCATCTTTTGTGGCAAGAGCCTCGATAACCGATATACCCGGCACGGTCAAAATTTTAAAACAGGCAATTCAACATAAAGGCTTTTCGATTGTCGACCTCTTTCAGCCTTGCGTAACATTTAACAAGTTGAATACCTATCAATGGTTCAAAGATAACACCTATTATCTTGAAGACTCATACGATCCTCACAATAGAATTGAAGCCTTAAAAAGAGCCTTCGAAGAAGATAAATTTCCACTTGGAGTTTTTTACATCGAAGAAAGAAAGACGTTTGAAGAAAGCAACATGGCTTACGAAATAGATAAAACTCCTTTGTACAAAAGAGATGTAGATCTAAAAAAATTATCGGATCTCGTTGAATCAATGAAAAAAGGATAAACAAGGGCGACAGAGTCGCCCTTGTTTGTTAGAATATCTAATCAGAGCGGAGGGCAGGATATCCTTGAGGTGGCCTCCGCAGCGCAGCGAGGACCAGACACCGAGAGGGTACCTGCCGGAGCTCACACTTTATCTTTGACCTGATTGGACTGAAATCTGCATTTAAGATATAAATCCCAAAAAGATCATCGCTATCATATTTCCAAACAAACAAAAGATGTACAAAAAAATGGTATTGATGATTCCCGTACTCAAACTCAAATTCGATGCTATGACGCTGTTAAACGTGCCCCAAAATTGCAGTATGACAAAACTTACCCAAAAATAAAACACCATAGCAATCAAAGTACCGGAAAGCGTTACAAATATGCCCATCTTGAAATCCCTTACAAAGATAACGATAAAAAGTCCAAGCACAAGCATCAAAAGATATATAAGCCAGCCAGGAAATTCGGAGAAAGGCAAAAAGAGCAAAGACAACTGGGCAAAAAGAAATGGAATCGCATCGATCAAACTCCATATTATAAATCTTAGCCTCATCATTTTGCCTCCTTAATGGTTCCCTCAAATACCAATGTGCCACGGGTATCATGATTGCCTGTCAAGAAATGCGTTACGATGTAGAGTGTATATTTCAAAGGCGTAGACGGGAATTTTGATATCTCTTTGTAATAATCGCCAGAAAAATTGAACGTTGCAGTCGCAACAAGGCTTTTGCCATTGAATTGACCCAAAATCCCTTCTGTTGGAAATTGATACACTCCGAGAGAGTGTCCGTTTATCATCAACAAACATGATGCCTCGGAAAAATACGCATTTTTGGCCATCATTCCGGATTGACCTGCTATTTTAAAAGTTATATTCGCCTCGGAAGATGATTCGGTTATATTTGTCGCATAAAGATTGGCCTTGAAATCTCCCATAAATGTGGTGTAGGAGTTAAACCTCGCGATTGATATCGCGAGGTTTACAAAAAGCACAACCATCAAAATAATCAAAGGTAACATTTTTTTCCATGACAGCACCTTATCACCGCCGTTCCTGAGTGTAAAGAAAACAAGCAACTTTGTGGTTTTTCCCAACTTCAATGAGTTCTGGTTCTTTTTGAGAGCATATCTCCATCGCAAATGGACATCTGTCGTAAAATCTGCATCTTGGAAGCGGATCTATGGGCTTTCCTATTCCTCCTTTTATTTCAACGGATTTTCTTTTAAACTCGGGATCAGGAACAGGCACAGCCGATATCAGCGCTTTTGTGTAAGGATGAAAAGGATTGTTTATCAATTCCTCCGAATCGGCATATTCAACCATACGCCCCAGATACATAACGCTTATCTCATCTGCCATATACCGCGCAACGGCAAGATCATGCGTTATGTAAAGAAAACTCATGTTCATCTCTTTTATGAGTTCCATCATGAGTTTCATAACCTGTGTTCTTATCGAGACATCCAACATCGAAGTTGGCTCATCGGCAACCACGAATTCCGGCTTCATGACAAGCGCCCTCGCTATTGCAACCCTTTGCCTTTGCCCGCCGCTTAATTCATGAGGATATCTCCATAAAAATGCATCCGGCGGAGAAATTCCGACTCTTTTCAATATCTCCATAACCATCAACTCGCGCTTTCTGAGCGTTCCGAAATTCTGTATGTTCATAGGTTCCGCAACTATATCGAAAATGGTTTTTCTTGGATTTAAAGATTCAAAGGGATCTTGAAAGATCATCTGAGTTTTGCTGTGAAACCATTTTTTGTCATCGGCATTCAAAAGATGCGTAACATCTTTTCCGAGAAAGATAATTTTCCCATTTGTAGGTTCGTAAAGTTTAAGGAGCGTTTTGCCGGTTGTGGTTTTGCCACATCCCGATTCACCGACGAGAGAAAGCACTTTACCTTTTCTTATTTCAAAATTTATTTCATCAACGGCATGAAGAAAATGTTTGGCCCGTGCAAAGACACTTTTTTTCATCGGGAAAAACTTGTTCAAATTTTCAACTTTCATTATAACTTCGTTATCAGACATTCGCGCTCACCCGCTTTTTGAGATTCTGTGGATGAAAACATGCAACAAAATGGTTTGATTCTATTTCCGCGTAAGAGGGCATATTCTTCCAGCATTCATCAGTTGCGAACGGACATCTTGGCGCAAATCTGCAATGATCCGGCGCATTGAGCAAATTCGGCGGCTCTCCCGGGATCGTGACAAGTTCTTTTTTCTCACCTCTTATGGAAGGAAAAGAGGACATCAATCCCACGGTGTAAGGATGTGCAGGCCTTTTGAAAACCGTCACAGAATCCGACATTTCGACTATTTTACCCGCGTACATTATCGCTATTCTTGATGCAACCTCCGCTATGACGGCTATGTCGTGCGATATGTAAATCATGGACATGTTCAATTTTCTTTGTATCTTTTCGAGTTCCCGCAAAATCGTATCCTGAACTATGACATCAAGGGCTGTTGTGGGTTCATCGGCAATTATGAGTTTCGGGTTGCACGCCAAACTCATGGCTATAACGGCTCTTTGTTTCATACCACCCGAATATTCGTGGGGATAGTTATCCATTCTTTCTGGATCAAGACCGACAAGTTTGTAAAGGCTTGCGACTCTTTGGCGGGCCTCTTCGAATGTGACATTAGGTTCATGGGTCGTTATGGCTTCTATTATCTGATCTCCAACCCTGTAGACTGGATTTAAAGAGTTCATGGCAGCCTGAAAGATCATCGCAATGCCTGCCCATCTTATCTTGTTCATTTCATCATTTGAAAGTTTTACCACATCTTTCCCGTCAAAAAATATATTTCCCGAGATTATCTTTGCATTTTCGGGAAGCAAACGCATTATAGACATAGAAACTGATGTTTTGCCGCAGCCGGATTCTCCCACAAGGCCAATTGACTCTCCTTCGTTAAGCACAAAAGAAACATCATCGGCGGCTTTAACCTGCCCTGCCTGCGTATCGTAATACATCTTTAAATTTCTAAGTTCAAGTATAGGCCTCATTTTTTCACCTCTTTCTAAGTCTTGGATTGACAACTTCGTCAAGGCCACGGCCTATAAAATAAAACGCACCGCACAGCAACGTTATGGAAGCGCCGGAAGGCAACCAAAGCCACCAGTAATTCCAGATGTTGCTACCTATTATGTAGCCGGCCGTATCGGCCGTATATATCATCAGACCCCATGACATCTTTATGTTCAAAAGTCCGAAGAAAGAAAGCACGGCCTCAGAAAAAATGGCACCTGTGACGTTGAACATCATGTAAAGGAAGGACAAAGGCATGACGTTTGGAATTATGTGATTGACTATTATGTAAGCATCGCTTGCACCGGATACCTTTGCGGATTCTATGAAAGGCCTTGATTTTATGATAAGACCCTGCGACCTTAAAACTATCGTTATGCCGCCAAAACCGGAAAGCAACCCTATTATCAGGGCAAGCGTAAGCAGGTCTACCTCCATCATTCCACTTATGACTATCAAAAATGGTATAAACGGAAACAAAAGTACAATATCTGCAAGTCTCATGAAGAAAGTGTCAAGTGCACCTCCAAAATAAGCCGCAACCGTACCTATCAAAGTGCCTATCACAACCGTTATCAAAGCCGCAACTATGCCAAGCATGAACTCCCTTGGCGTTGAGTAAAGCAATTGCGCAAGCACATCCCTTCCGAGCGGATCAGTACCAAGCAAATGTGCCCACGATGGAGGTGCAGGATTGTTTTGCAAGAAATCGTAACCGGTTACAGGATTGTAAGAAACCATCGCGTTAAGACTTGTAGTTTTCCAAACGGTATCTGCAAGTATAGGATAAACTATGAACCCTGCCACCGCAAAAATTACGACTATGTAAAGACCTATCATGCCTATTTTGGATTGAGAGAAGATCTTCCAGTTTTCTTTGAAGGCTCTCCACATCAATTTCATTCTTATCGAAATCGGAGATTCCAACTTTGCTTCTACCGGTTCAACGGTCATATTTGCGTTATCTGCCATCATCATCACCTCAATACCTTATTCTCGGATCGAGAAATGCGTAAACTATATCAACTACCAAATGTGCTATAAGCACGAAAATGCCCGTGAATATCAATGCTCCAGCAGCCAATGGATAATCTTTTGCAAGTGTCGAATCAAGTAAAGTCATACCCATTCCCGGCCATGAAAAGAGGCTTTCGGTTATGACGCCACCACTGACCACGAAACCAAGTGAAAGCACGAAGTTGGTCACGACAGGAAGCATGGCAGTCCTTGCCGCATGCTTGTCCCGTACAACTTTATCAGGCAAGCCTTTGGCACGCGCAGTTGTTATGAAATCTTCCTTTATCGTTTCAAGCATTGAATCTCTCATGACAAGCATATTTCCGGCGTAAGATATTATAGTCACGGTCATGACCGGAAGTACCATGTGCCAGAGAATATCGGCCGCGTATATGCCAACAGGACTAACCCACCAGAAAAAAATTGAAAATATCACGGATATCACACTTGAAAGGTAAAAAATAAGTCTTCGTGTCATAACCTTATGAGAAAATCTCAATGCCATGATGTAAGATACAAACATCACGGCGCCTATTATGAGCATGGTCATGAGTATGTATAGAAAGATAACCTGAGCATTTAGGCGTGTGTGAATCCAGAGGTCCGGGTTGAGAAATTGATTCAGCGGAAAGATGCCGAGGAAGGATCCAAAAAACCAGATCATTACAAATATAAGCAATGGAGTGAAAATCGTGTAAGTTATTATTCCAACAACAGTCGAAACGTATTCTGTTGTTTTTCCGCGATTCCATGCAAGGGACTTTCCAGAGGCAAACCCCACAAAGAAGGCTATCAAAGTGGCCACAGTGAAGAGCAAAACGGTTCTTGGCAATCTCTCGGCGATAATATTCCACACTGGGGTCGGATAATATGAAAAAGAGATCCCCAGGTTTAAAGTGAATACGTTTTTCATGTAATCGACAAACTGAAGCCAAAGAGGTTGGTTAAGACCGAAAGCCCTTATTATGGATTCCTGAGCCTGAGGTGTGAGTTTTGGATTGGAAATGAGTAACGTCTTTATTCCGCCAGGCATAGCGTGAAGCATAAAAAAAACTATAGCCACGTAAATCACAAGCAATATGGCTATTTGCAAAATTCTGTTTCCGATGTACTTCAGCATCATCTCACCTTCCAATTTTAAAGATGAAAGCCGGGCCGATAGACCCGGCTTAATTCAATCAAATTATTGAATGACCTGTACGTAAGTAGGCTCGCCGTATCCAGAATATCCAGATTGAATTCCGTCAAGACATTTAGTGTAGGCAAAAGAAAGTTTGTCTGCCCTATATCCCTCGATAACCTGAGGAGCATAAAGCACTATGTATGGCACATCGGCGTTAAGATATTCTTCGGCTTTAAATGCATACTGACGCGCAATATTCATATCCGTCGCATCCAAAAATGCTTTTGCAACTTTCTCAAAATCAGGGTTGTTGTATCCGGGTGAATTGAATCCACCTGGCACATTCTGATCTGAGGAGAAGAATTCGTATATGTAATCAGGATATATGGTTATACCCCAACCTAAAATGTACATATCAAAGTTGAAATTTTGATCGAAGACGGCATCGACTATGTTGTTGAAACTCGTCAGATCGGCATAAAGCGGTATGCCTATATCGTTGGCCCATTTCTCTACCCACAAAGCCGTTGTCGATCTTATCGGATCGTATCCGGCGGATGGAGCCATCATCGTTATCTGCTTTACGAGTTTTCCATCGGGACCTATGAGCCCCTGACCGCGCTGCACAAGTTGACCATTTTGTATCTTTGGCTCAATAAGCCATGAAAATCCGGCATCTTTGAGTGTTTTTATCGCTGCCTGATATCTTTCTATAGTCGTCATTCCTTCACCGTATGCCTTCAGATCCGGATCGTACCAGAACTCATTGCCTGGAGGTACAAGCGATGAAAGTGGATTGGTGTTTCCACCGAGGATTTTGTTTGCAAGCAGATCTCTGTCTATTAAATATGCAATGGACACTCTAAATGCTTTGTTGTTCATGGGATATCTTCTCATGTTGAAGGCTATGTACTGGAAACCCAAAGATGGGTTGCTGACAATTTTTACATTTGGATTTGTTTGAAGTTGCTGGACAAACCCTTTTTGAAGTCCATTTGGATTGAGTATGTAATCAACCTCTCCTTTTAACAGGGCTGAAACGGCTGCAGTCTGGTTTTGATATATCCTGTAAATTATGGAATCAACGTAAGGCCCTGTCACAAATTTGTTGTTCACAGTACCTTCGGCAGTGCCATAGTAGGTGTTGTTTTGATTCAAAGATGGAATTACATACTGAACCGCACCATTTGCGTACTCTATCTCCTGCTGACCTTTGAAGGTGTAATTTGGAATGGCTTTATCAAGCAGATATGCACCCTTTTGCCACTGAGAAACCGTGAACGCGCCTATCGATGGCTCACTTAGGAGATTCTTATCGTAAGACATCATGTACTGGGCTGGATCCTTTTGTTTGAGGGCTTCCTGATAAACCGGATCCCAGAACTTCTTCTGAACAATTGCACTCATCAAGACAGAATATATGAAATTGCCGCTCGGGTGCGTTATGTAGAATTTAACCGTGTAGTCATCAACTTTAACAACTTTGACGAAAAGATCTGGAGGAATGTTTGACATCCAGTTTCCGGGCATTTGCAATTTAAATGGCACTTCGTAGGAGAAAACCACATCATCCGCGGTGAAAGGTGTTCCATCTGACCATGTCACACCTTTTAGAAGTTTCACGGTTGTAACGTACATCGTCGTTCCATCTTCGGTTACCTGCTCAAGTGGCGACCAGAAACCATCGGCTAAAGACGGTACGACCTGATAGGTTAGATCCGACATGCCGTACAAGCCTCCGTATTTACCCATTGTTGGATAAAAATTCCACGCAGTTGCGTTCGGTCCTAACATGGACCAGATATTCAAACTTGTTACGTCCGACAACAACGCATAATTGGCAGTCCCTCCCGCAAAAGCCAATATGCCCACAACAACTATCCCCACCAAAACTAACGACAAAAACCTCTTCACTTAAAAAACCCCCCTTTCAATTTGTCTAAATTGCTTTGCGAAAGCGCTTTAATTATAAATCAATCTTTAAGATATGTCAAGAACCTTTACAACACATTACGAATTTCATAAAACGCAATTTTACAGTTCAACATAAAATTTGTATATCCCATTGAAAAGTTTTATAATCTTTTAGGTATACTGAATTCACTTTAAAAGCCGAATGCTTATTTACTGTAAGCGAAGGGCAGGATGCCTTAAAATGGTGATCGGTGAGTAGTGAAGAGTGAGCAGTCTGTTAAATTGACAATTGTCAATTGAAAATTGCCAATTCTACATGCCACGAGCCACACGCTACCTGCCATTAGGGGTACCTTTGCCGAAGCGATGACTTGAAAGTTTGAATTTTGTTTGGTATATATTTTATCAATTTCAAATTTGAAGTATCAACTAAGGAGGTATTTTCTCGTTTTTCTGAGATAAATATGCTAAGCGAATCGCAAAAGGCACATGCACGAAAGATTTCGATAATTGAAGGTAGTTTTGCCACAGTCTGGGGCGCTTTTACAGGGGGATTTAGCGGTAACTCTTATCTTGTAGGATTCTTCCTTTGGCTTGGAGCAACTCCGTTTATAATGTCGATATATGGCGCACTTATACCTCTTGCAAGTGTGATTCAGCCGTTTTCTTTGATGTTAGCACGCACCTTCACAAGCAAAAAAAGATTTATCTTGCTCGTCGCAATTCTTGCGAGACCAACCTTTCTTACGCTGGCCCTCGTGGTTTTGATAAACACCGGCATGAAAGTGTGGATAGCACTTTTCATCTTTTTTTTCTTTGAAATTGCGGTATCGTCCGCAGGCCCCGCGTGGCAGGCATGGATGAGCGATCTTGTAGATCAGCGTGTTAGAGGAAGATATTTCGGTTTGAGAAATCTCATAACAGGACTTGTTTCTGTACCGGCAACTCTGGCAGCCGGATATGTGCTTGACATACTCGGAGGCGGGTTCTGGGCTTTTTTCACGATGTTCGCCATAGGTTCTGTCTTTGGAGCACTTGATGTTTACGCGCTAAAAATTCAAGACGAAGATCCTGCCCCAACCGGTAACATGTTAAATCCCCATGTTTTAATTGAAGTTCTGAAATTAAAAGGCGATTACAGAAAATTTCTTATCGCCTACATTTTGATGACTTTTGCGGGTACAATTTCCGGACCTTATCCAACGGTCATGATGATAGATGACTTTCATTACAGTTATGCGATACTTGGACTTATCACCGTTGCTTCAAGCCTCGCGGCCGCATTTGCGCAACCAGTTTGGGGACGTCTTGGGGACAGATATGGTCCTTTCAAAATGCTCAAAATTGTGGCTTTTTTCCGTGCTTTTCTGATGTTAGGTTGGGCATTGGCACTGCCATCTCTAATTTACATGCTGCCATTTCAGATAATCATAGGAATAGTCGCAAACGCTGGATTAGGCTTGATGTCGTTCAACACGTTGCTTAACGTTGTTCCGAATTTCGGAAAGACCGAGGCGTTATCGCTTTATTCGAGTCTTGTGAATTTCGCCTCTTTTATAGGAAACATAATTTCAGGACTTTTCGTTATAGTCCTTGCAGAAGTGCATTTTAATTTCATAGGATTAACGTTCAACGATTACAGGATAATCTTTTTTATAACATTTTTGGCAAGATTGGCAGTCTTTTATTACGTCTACAGGATAAAATTAGAGAAAAGTTCATGAATCAAAAGAGAAATTTTATTAACACCAGTGCCAAAACTATTAGCGCAAATCCTCCCAAATTCCATAAGGTTTGCTGGACTACCTGTTCATGTGTCAGCCTTACCGCATGCCATACACCGCTTTCTTCCTGACCGTTGAATATGCCAATCCATGAACCTTGCATACGATCAGGACCAATCGCATTCCCCGCAAGAGAAATAATGGTCCCGCTGGAAAACGGAAAATTGACATAAAAATAAGGCGGTTGTTGATTTGGACCCTGCCAGTATAAAAGGCCACCGTTGGCAATGTTGACATACAAAAATTGTACTTTGTCATCTTTACTTGTTCCGACAAAATTACCGGTGAAGAAGTTGCCATTTTGCATTTGAGAAAGATTGAAACTCTGATCAAGCACAGTCGTCGTTGACCCGTTGGTGTACCCATACAAACTGAATTGCCACGTTCCACTAAGCACCGTCGATGCGGATGCAAAAGCGTAACCTGAAAAAGCAAAAATCAAATTCAAAAAGATAATTGAAATTACAATTCCTTTCTTCATTTCGATCGCCTCGGCCGTTTCAATCGATCATTAGACTTTTTGCCATTACAAAAGTTCGAAGAAACCATATATACTTAATTTGCTTTAAAAACCAAATGCCGGAGCGATGATATTTCATATGTGACATGCTCCCCCACTTATAGAAGTGGGAGAATTCTTGCTTAAAAGGACGTTAAAGTTGATCAAGTATATTTTTTACCAATTATACTGTTTTTGATTTTTGGAAAAAAGTGTATAATTCTTATGATCAAAATTTAAAATGGGGGGTATTAAAATGAAGAAAGTATTTACGCTTTTGGGGGCTTTTGTATTACTCATTGTCGTACTTTCAGGCTGCTTTTTACTTCAGCCTTATAATCTAACAGGCACATGGCTGGTGACAGTTTCATATCAAGGTCAAACTCCGACTAATTTAACCATGACGATAAATCAAAATGGAAATGCAATCACGGTTTATGACAGTGGCGATGGTTTCACTTTCACTGGAACTGTTAATGGCAACAACGTTCAATTTTCATACTCATCTTCTGGAGCAATCATTTCTTTTACAGGTACAATAAGTGATTCAACTCACATGGGTGGCAATTTTACGATAACATATTCCGGAGGCCAACTAAATGGCACGTGGAGTGCCGTAAAGCAATAAATAG
>NZ_JBMFWB010000014.1:0-58349 GCF_049965695.1 Athalassotoga sp.
GGAGTGTTATTCTCATTTCAGGAGGTCCAGGTATAGGAAAGTCTACACTTGCGATTGAATACGCAAGTGCGTTAACCACTTACGGGAACGTTTATTATGTAAGCGGAGAGGAATCTGTTCCACAGACTTTGTTAAGGGTAAAACGTCTCGGTGTTGAAAACAATCGTCTTTTCCTTTCTTCCGAGGTAAATGTGGACGATGTGCTTTCATCCGTTTCTTCAAAAGGAAAACCTGTGGCTATCGTCTTTGATTCGATTCAAACACTTTACACATCCGGCATGAGTGCGCTCGCCGGCAGTGTTCCTCAAATGAGAGAATGCACGATGAAACTCATAGATTACGCAAAAGCCAACGATGTCGCGATATTCATGATAGGGCACGTCACAAAAGAAGGAAATATCGCAGGGCCAATGGTGCTCGAGCACATGGTCGATGGCGTGCTTTATCTTGAAGGTGAGCCAAGATCTGGAAGAAGGATTCTGAGATCTGTTAAAAACAGATTCGGCCCGACAGATGAAATAGCGGTTTATGATATGGAAACGAATGGAATGATTGAAATTCCGGATCCTTCAAAAATTTTTGCGGATGTTGATTCTGAAGATCCCGGCAGTGCGCTTTCTGTCATAGTAGAAGGATCAAGGCCTTTGATGGTGAACGTTCAGGTGCTTGCAACTCCGAGTTACAGAAATGGATCTATAAGAATAACAAGAGGATTTGAAAACACGAAACTCATGATCATGGCTGCCATAGTTTCAAGTCATCTTGGAATTTCACTTGAAAATAAAGACATATACCTTAACATTCTCGGAGGATTACGCACAAATGATACCGGAATCGATCTTGCAGTCGCGGTTGCGATATTTTCGGCCGTCAGGAAGTTGAGATTTCCACCAAAAATTGCGTTCATAGGAGAAATAGGCCTTGACGGAAAAGTTAGAAATGTGCCTCAAATGCAAATGAGAATATCGGAGGCAAAAAGGATGGGTATAGCACGTGTTATCGTTTCGAACGGTTACAGGTCTGACGAAACAGAAGGGGTTAAAACCTTGAAAGAAGCCATTTTAAAATCATTCGGAGGAAGAAATGTCGCTTGATGATAAAAGTGTAAAAGATATACTTTCGATGGTAGCACCCGGAACACCTTTGAGAGATGCGATAGACAACATAATGAGGGCAGACAAAGGGGCACTTATTTTTCTTGTACAGGATCCAAAAGAATACTTAAAAAATGGCGTTATCCAGGGTGGCTTCGATCTTAATTGTCCTTTTACTCCGAATAAAGTTTATGAACTTGCAAAAATGGATGGAGCGATAGTGCTTTCGGAAGATCTCAAGAAAATATGGTATGCCAACGTTCAATTATCCACAGATAGGAGCATTCCAACGAACGAAACGGGCACAAGACACAGAACCGCTGAAAGGCTTGCACTTCAGACGGGAAAACTCGTGATTGCCGTTTCTCAAAGAAGGAAGGTGATAACACTTTACCAAAAAGATTGGAAATACATGGTAAAAGATGTCTCCGTTATCGTACTTCAGATGAATCAGGGAATAAGGCTCATGGAGAGATACAGAACGAATTTCGACAATTCTATCATATCTTTGAGCACTAAAGAGATGGAAAACAGGGTTACGCTTTTTGATGTTTTCGAAATTATCAATCGTGGTTTGAAGATAATAAGTTTGTACAGAGATCTTTCATTTTACCTTTTCGAACTTGGAAATGAAGGAGTTCTCACCAAATTGCATATGGATGAACTTAACGATGGCGTTGATGAAAACATCGAATTGTTGATTATGGATTATGCAAGTGAAAGAGTCATAGGAAAATCGCATGATCCAGATCGACTCATGAAAGTGCTTTTCTCGAATCAAAAAGAAGAGATTCTTGATCTTTTCTCTTTCGTTCGTCATATGGGGTATGATATAGAGGAACATCAGATCTTCGAAATGACTTTGCAACCGAGAGGATACAGACTTTTAAGAAGTATCCCGAGAATACCCATGAATATAGCCCACGATCTTGTCAAAAAATTTGAGAACATATCAGGGCTTTTAAAAGCTTCTTTCGATGATCTTATGAGTGTCGATGGCGTTGCCGAGAAACGCGCAACTGTTATAATGAGTGGCATTTCGTCTTTGAAAAACAGGATTAATTATGGTAATTAATTCATAAGGGGGTACAAATTATGATCGAATGGTTGCTGTTGATCCTTCCGTTATTTTTAGGACTTTATTTTGGTTACGCATGGTTTCCGAACTATGCGCTCTTCGATACAAGATGGTGGTATCCTTATTTTGTGATTTTGATAGGTGGAATAGCCGGGCTTTTGACTGGAATCGTACTTTATTTTCTCGCCAAACGTTTGAAAGAAAACAGGATAAATGCGTTTAATTTTCTTATTGCCCTTGCCGCTTTCGTAGTGTTTATGGTGGTAGGAAATTACCTTATGACCGATTTCACAAATTATAATTTTTTATCTGTCACAATAGGAAAATCCATAATCGTGATCCTTTCCTTTATGGGTGCATGGATCATTTCACAAAGGTCAGTTCTGTCGATGTTTAAAGTTGGAGAAATATCCGGGAATTACGGAAGCTTCATCTTCGACACCTCCGTTCTTCTTGATGACAAACTTTTGGATCTCTTCGACATAGGACTTTTTAACGGTAAAATAGTTATACCCCAATTTGTTTTAATTGAGATGCAAAAATTGGCAGACAGTTCAGATGACGAAAAAAAGGATAAGGGCAGAAAAGGCTTTGAAATAATTGAAAAAATGCAAGGCTTGGACGATCTAAAAGTTACGATAGACGATTCAATAGCCTACAGAACGGGAAAGGTTGATGAAGATCTCGTCAACCTCGCGAGAAAATACAATGGAAGGTTAGTAACGCTTGATTACAACCTTACCCGTGTAGCCCAACTTCAAGGGGTAAAAGTTTTAAATCTTAACCATCTTGCGGAAATACTCAAACCAACACTTTTGCCCGGCCAGAGAATAAAATTGCAGATAATCAGACATGGTAAAAACAAAGAGCAAGGAATAGGGTTCACAGAAGACGGAACGATGATAGTCGTCGAAGATGGCGGGAAGAATGTGGGAGAGCAACAAGAAGTGGTTATAACGAATATCCTTAGAACTAACGCAGGTAAATTGCTTTTTGCGCGCATAAATCCTAAGTCATGAAATCTGCCATAATAGTCTGCGCCGGGAATTCAAGTAGATTTTCAGGAGGTAGAGAGAACAAAACTCTCTACCTTTTTGAAGGTAAACCTATTTTTCTTTATTCGGTAAATGTCTTTGAAAGGCTTAACTTTGATCTCATCGTGATAGTCATAAAGGCAGAGGAAAAAAAATCCTTCGATAAATACCTAAATCCTAAAATGAAAATCGCTTACGGTGGCCCAAGAAGACAGGACTCGGTTTTAAATGCGCTTGATCTTGTGCCGGCCGATAGCGAGGTGCTCGTTCATGATGGAGCAAGGCCTTTTTTGACCGATAAAATCGTAAAAGACGTCTTATCGGAGATAAGATCCAAAAGATGTGTTGTACCCGCTATCAAAAGTGAGGACACGATAAGAATAGAAAATGCCGGTAAATACACTCTTTTCGACAGAAACAAAGTCTTTAGAATGCAAACACCTCAAGGCTGTATTGCAGGAGAACTTGCCGGCCTTTACAAAAAATTTTCCCATATCGATCTTTTAGATGATGCGTCTGCCTTTGAACTTGAAGGATTTGAGGTTAAACTTGTGGATGGAGACAAAAAAAATATAAAAATCACGACAAAAGAAGATCTAAAAATTCTTCAGGCACTGCTATAATATACTAAACCCGTTTCAAAAGCCGAATGCTTATTTACCGAAACGAAGGGTACCTGCCCTCCGCCAGATATGTGCTGCTTGATGAAGTATTTCTTATACCCCCATATCAAATTCGTATTTGATTTTCTAAAATCTTGCGATTATAATCGTTTTATGTGCGAAAGGAGGATTTTATGGAAGTGTTATTTCACGTTGACGAATCGGTCATGTGGGATCTCACGATCAAAAATTTGAATAATTTCATCAAAGACATCGATGAAGAATCTTCAATAAAAGTTGTGGCAAACGGAGAGGCCGTTAACGGCTACATCGATGAGAAATTATTGGATCAGATGAAGATACTTTCAAAACATGTAACTTTCATCTCATGTCTTAATTCGATGAAAAAAGAGCATGTAGAACCATCCGCGCTTCCAGATTTTGTCAAAATCGTTCCGTCGGGCGTTGTTGAGATTGCGAAACTCGAAGAAAAAGGGTTCCATTACATAAAACCTTAAGGAGGTTTGTATGGGTATTCTTGATATCGCGTATGGATCTGTAATCGGACTTTCTTTGGGACTGACAGGTGCGGGCGGATCGATAATAACAATTCCTATTTTGATATACCTGTTGGGCATGAATGCCCACATCGCAACCGGCACAAGTCTTGTCATCGTCGGTGTGGGAGCGCTTGCTGGAGCCATACAATATGCATTTGGCAAGACGAAATATCTTCACTGGAGAATAGGTTTTCTTTTTGCCGTGGCAGGGATAGTCGGAGCCTTTTTGGGATCTTATTTCAACGCTTTGTTGCCTTCGTACTTGATACTTTATCTCTTTGCAACTTTGATGGTCGTGATAGGCATCATGATGTTAAGAGAAAAAAATTACGCGAAGGATACCGGTGTTCCGAGTTTGAAAAATGTCAGAGGACTGTCGGAATGGTCAAAATTCGTCGGGGCGGGATTATTCATCGGATTTATGACGGGTTTTTTCGGAGTTGGCGGCGGATTTTTGATAGTACCCGTTTTAGTTTTGATACTCTATTTTCCGATGAAACACGCGATAGCGACGAGTTTGATGGTAATAGCGCTGAATTGTTTGTGGGGAATATTATCAAGGCTTGGCGGTGTCGGAACGATAGCATGGGGAACAGCGCTCTGGCTTGTCATCGGTGCGATAGTCGGTATCGTGATAGGCGTTCTGATCGCCAAAAAGATAAAGACTGGATCCCTTACGAAGATATTCGCTTACTTTGTAATAGCACTGGCAATTTACATGTTTGTAAGAACGATGGGCATTATTTGAGATAAGGAGGAATTATCATGAAAACGGTTGATGTCGTGACAATAGGTGCGGGTGGTGGAGCATATCCGGCGGGATTCAGACTTGCAAGATCGGGCATGGATGTTGTCATGATCGATGACAAGGGCGTCATGAGCGGAAATTGCCTTGCCGAAGGGTGCGTTCCGTCGAAAGCCATCAGAGAATCTGTAAATCTTTACAAGACATCCAAAAAATTCGACTTCTGGGGTTTGGACGGACAGGTTTCTTTTGAATACAAAAAAATAGTCGCCCACAAAGATAACGTTCAGAAATTCAGGTATGCCCAGCATGCCGAAGAGTTAAAAGAAGCGCTTCCACACCTTCAACTTGTGAAAGGTCATGCAAGATTTTTGGACGATCACACACTTGAGGTGAAATCGGATAAAGGAGATGAAGTCTACCGTGCAAGGCGCGCGATAATCGTCGCAAGCGGATCGGAAACTTCGATGCTTCCGATAAACGGGACGGATTTATGCATAACGTCTCACGATATCTTTTCAATGAATCCGAAATTGCAAACACTCCCCAAAACGATGACGGTAATAGGCGGAGGATACATAGCGCTTGAGACAGCGACCTTTTTCAACGAACTCGGAACGAAGGTTAAACTCTTCAAAAGGTCTGACAGAATACTTTCGGATGAGGTCGATTTCGGATTTTCACAAACCTTAAGGCAATTTTTGGATCCGAACATAGAAATCGTAACAGGTGCACGTGTTATGGAAATCGAGAGGGTTCAAGATGGATACAGAATGAGATATGTAAAAGATGACAAGACGGAAAGCGTAACTTCTGATATCGTCATGATGGCCGTCGGAAGAAGGTCTGTGATTCCCGAAGGTGCGGAAAAAATAGGGATAAAAACAGAACATGGAAGGATAATTGTAAACAACGCAATGCAGACGAATATTCCCCACATCTATGCCCCGGGTGATGTCAACGGACTTTCAATGCTTTTTCATTCGGCCGTAAGACAATCCCTTGTGGCGGCAAACAACATAATGGCAGGAAATACTCCCATCGATTACATGAATTTCAAAACAGTTCCGACGACCGTTTTTACCTTTCCGGAGGGCGCTTACGTGGGGATCTTGCCGGAAGAGGCGAAGTCAAAGGGAATTGAACTTGCGGAAACATCATCGCCGTTCAAAATCGATGCCCGCGCGCAGATCTTCGGAGAGATGGACGGAGAGATAAGAGAATTTTTCGATGCCGAGACGATGAAGATAGTCGGAGCATGGGTCATAGGTCTTGATGCCGGGCTCTTGATAGGAGAACTTGCAAGACTTGTCGAAGGAGGATTTACTGTAAAAGAGGTCGCGGAATTCGCCGATCAACATCCCACGACTGCCGAAGGTATAGTAAAGGCTGCAAGAAAATTGATCTGAATTTTTGAGTACCTCTTCAGTTGAAGGTGAAAGAGGAAAAAGTAGGTATGATGCCGTGGATGATAGCGCTTATATTACTTTTTTCATCTCTGCTGCTATTCATCGGCGGAATATTTTATCATCATGCAAATGTATGAGTTGGGCTATTTCCGGGTATAATTCTTGGCATGATGCTTGAAATGTGGAATTTTGCCGATCCGGATGTCATAATAAAGGCCGTTGCATGGAGAGACAGATTACTCTTGATATGCTTTGGACTGGTCGTTGGAATAGGCATCTTTTTACTCTATTTCGTAAACATGTTTGGCATTCATCTCAACTGGGGGTTCAAAGATCTCTATTTCTGGGGAATAATAATCGGAGCGATATTTTTCGGATTGGGAACGGCCATCGCGGGATATTTCCCCGGAACTATCTGGATATCTCTCGGTCAGGGCAGGCGCGAAGGATGGTGGGCATTGGGCGGAGGCTTGCTTGGAGCTCTTCTGTGGTCGTTGATATATGGACCTTTAAGCGGTGCACTCGTCAAAGCCGCAAATTATGGCCCAGTTTCACTTGCGCTTGCACTCGCAAACGGTAATGCCGGTGGGGCATGGTTTGTTGGCATTCTTTTTGCTGCCGCGTTCATAGGGATGTGGTTTTTCATTCCAAGATTTCCTCAAGGTACAAAAGGGTGTGGCTGGCATTTTCTCGGGAAAACAGATCCAAATGAACAATTGCATTCACCATGGACGACTGAATATGAACAAAGATATCCAAAGATGAGAAAGTGGGTTATGCCCGTTGCGGAAGCATCGACAGTTGAGGCATCGAGAATAGTCTTCATACTTGCGCTTGCATTTGCGATAACAACATCGGCCGTTATAATGTTAAGACAGATCTTTGGAGAATCAACAACTTTTTCATGGCTCGGAGGTCTTTTCATATACGCATTCTGGCCCAAAGCTATTCCAAATCTTCCTTATCTGGCGGATCTTTTACCTATTCATAACGGGAGTTTGGATGTACTCGGTAAAATAGGGTGGGAACCCATATCGGACATCGGGACTTTCTTGGGAGGTTTGATCTCTTCCGTTTTGCTCACGAGAAGATGGATGGGATACAAAAAAGATATTCCGCCTGTCTGGAAGAAAAGATTCGGCTCAAGCCAATCCAAGAGAAATTGGGCTGTCTTCTGGGGTGCATTCATGGTGCTCTTCGGTGCGAGAATGGCAGGAGGGTGTGCAAGCGGACATATACTTTCAGGATCATCTCAACTGGCCGCAAGCGGTTTACTTTTTGGTGCTATCGTGTTATTAACGGCATACATCACGGCGCACTTACTTTATGGAAAAGCACTTGATTAATCGGAGGCGATAAAAACGAACAGCGTGGAATTCATACCCGGTGCAACCATCACGATAGACGATGATAGGTGCATAGGATGCAGAAAATGTGTTGAAGTCTGTCCTCAAGACGTTTACGAACTGGTAAGAAGGCCGGGAGAAACCGACCCAAACAAGGAATTCAAATCTGTGGCCGTCGCACCTGAAAAGTGCATACTTTGTCTTTCGTGCCTTGAAATATGCGCAAAAGACGCCATATACATCGACGGACAGCAATAGGAGTGATTGAAATGGCAGGACCGCTTTTAAAAGAACAACTCATCAAACCAAAGTATGACTGGAAGAAATTGACAGATCAGATCGTCGAAAAACTCGAACTCAAATACGAGCCCGTCGGAGTTTATCTCATACCGGCCGAACATGCTGAAAGGTACGAAAAGTTCTTTGAAAATTTTCCAAAACCTAACGGACGTCTCACTTATTGTCAGGCAGTCGATACTGTAAGAGGAGCCGCGAATTATTCCAAACTTGCCGAAAGACCGGATGTGCTTGTCCTCAAAGCAAAAGACTTCTTATGCTCTGCCGGAGCGGCCAATTTGGGATTTTACGATCTGCCCGAGCCGATAAAAAACGGTGAAAGAGACTTTTTGCTCAGAAGATTTCCATCCATAGAGACCTCAAGGGTAACGCGCGAGATGATACCGCACTTTGAGGCCGGATCGACTGCGGATGTTGTCGTTTTTAAACTGTCCGTATCACCTGTCGATCCGCACGTTGTGCTTGTCTTTGGAAATCCGGCGCAAATGCTTTCGCTCGAAGGACCTTACGTCATGAAAACGGGAGGCAGATTGGAAGTTGATGTACTCGGAACGTGCGGAGTATGCGCTGAAATGACCGTCTCGCCACTTTTAAACAGAAAAATGAATCTTTCGACGCTCTGTGGAGGGGCAAGATCGCACGCGTTCAAAGATCCGACCGAAATGGGAATCGGCATACCTGGCATTGAGTTCGCAGATCTTGTCGAGAACCTACTTGCCAGACAGAACATTCCAAAAAGACAGGATTTGCCAAAGGAACTTCGGTGAAGCCGAAAGAAAACACAATCGAAAAAATAGACAGACTTTTTGAAAAGATATACGCCACCAATCTCGATGAAGAAAGTATCCGAATTCTTAAAGATCTGCAGGATCATCTTCATTCGATGAATCTTCACAAAGCAAAGGTGGCGTATTTCTCTTTGATAAAATCTAAATTGAATTACATCTTCGAAATGTTAAATTCATCAAAAATGGATGAATCAAAGAAAGAAATAAAAGAATTGAAGAAATTTTTGTGAGGCAGATCATGTCTGATTGCGAAGCAATTAATCAAATGAACGAGATGGAACTTAAGATATTGAAATATCACAAATTGATGGGAGCGGATTATTCCAAACTCATCTCTTACAGATTCGGGATAAAATTGTGCGAGGCAATGACAATTCACAAAAAGCTTTTCGATCTGGGATTTCTTGAAAAAGTCAGCGGCAGCGTAATAGATTATCACACAAACATAAAGAGGCTGAAAACGATAAAGCACAGAAACCATACTTATTACGTTTTGAGCAGAAAGGGTGAACTTTGTCTCAGAGAGTACGAAAGAGAATTCGGAGAAATACAACCGGATCTGAAGTATCCTTACAAAAGGTAAAAACTGCGATATGGAGGCAAAGTTTAGAAATTTGAAGAATTGCTTCAGTTATTGATCTTCAAATACTGTCTCAACACCACTATCGTTGACTCGAAAGCACTTTACGTCATCATTTTTAACTTAACCGGATACATTATTGAAAGGATGTGAAAAATATGGACAAATGGGTCTTACAGGTCATAAATGTTGAGAATTGGGAACATGCACTTACGATGGTCGAAAACAGCATAGGCAAAAGGGATATAAAGATCGTGGCTTTAGGTCCCGCGGTGGTGCCTTTGTTTGCACAGGGAAGTTTAAGATCTGCAATAGAGGACCTGATTGGTAAAGGATTGAAACTTGAAATTTGCTCGGTAAGCACAAAAAAGGCAGGATTAGAAAACGCGCTGCCACCAAAAGGAGCCGTCTTAAAGCCAGGATTGGTAGCGATATCCGATGATGTAAAGGACGGATATCTGTACTTTGCCATAGGTTAGAAAAATAAAAATAAGATCAGGGTATCATGCCCTGCGCTCACAGTAAATCAACATTCGACTTTTAAAGTGAGTTAAGTATATCATAGAGTAATGAATTGAAAATCGATGAGAGTGATCTATGGAAGAAGACAGCAATTTAATTAGAAAAAGGATAATCGGCCTCATAATCGGTCTCGTATCGTTGGGACTGGTTATTTTATTTGGAACATTCGGTTACATGTACATAGAAAAATGGGATTTTCTAACTTCTGTTTTTTGGTCTGTGATAACACTGTCAACAGTCGGGTATGGAATGCCGAAAAACAATGTTATGACTTCGGCCGATTATGTGTTCATAGTTTTGCTTATCGTTGTGGGAATTTCCATCTTTTTGTACACTCTCGGAAATATCGCTTCATTTCTTTTTGACGGAGAACTCCGCAGATATTCAAGAATACGAAAGAAGATGAAAAAAATGGAAAATCTGAAGGATCATTGCATAATAGCAGGTGGAAGAAGAGGAATAGGCAAGTACGTCGCCATTCAACTTGCGATAAACAAATATCCTTTTGTCTTCGTCGCGAGAGACAAAGATTACGTTGACGATGCAAGATCAAGCCTTATAAAATACATGGATGAAAAAGATTTCTACTACATCGTCGGCGACATAACTACCGATGAATCGATATTGATGAAAGCCGGAATAAAGAACGCAAAATCTATTGTCATAGCCCTAACGGATGATTCTCTGAATGTTCATGTCTCGCTCATAGCAAGGAGCATGAATAAATCGATAAACATAGTAAGCGAAGCACTCGAAGAACCCGTCATAAAAAGGCTTAATTATGCCGGTGCGAACAGCGTCATTTCTCCAGTCGAAATAGCCGCATCGAGAATGTCATCGTTGGTGCTCGATCCGTCGCTTAGATCCTTTACGGAAATAGTTCATAAAAACGAAAATGTGGAGTTGAAAAGCGCGGAAATTCCGGTGAGTTCAAACAGCAAGATGATAGGTAAAACAATTCAGGAAATCAAAATCTCCGAAAAAACAGGCCTCATTTTGATAGCCATAAGAAAAGGGGATGAAGTTATTTTCAATCCGCCTGTTCTAACCGAAATCGAATCTGGAATGACACTTATCGTCATGGGAAATGACGATTCGCAATTCGCGAATCTGAGAAAGGCTTAGCCATTTAGATCGTTAAGATGACTTTTAGCCCATTCTTTGAGAAATTCTATTATCTCGTTTTCTTGCTCTGAGAAAAATTTTCCTTTTTTTCTGGATATGTAAAACTCTCTTTTAAAATTCAAGTTTTTGATCTTCAACGATACGATCGTTTTTGCTTTTTCTTCATTTCGTGTTGCAAATTCGCTTAAAATCGAAACACCGAGATCGTTCGCGACAGCCCTTTTTATTGCCTCGTTGCTTGAAAAAGAAAGATGTATTTTAGGCGTAAAATCGTATTTTGCGAATTCTTCCTCGATCATCTTTCTTGTTCCGGACCCTATTTCTCTGAAAATAAATGGAACATCCTTCAATTCTTCAAGTGAAATCTCTCTTTTTGATGCCAATTCGTTTTTTGAAGAGCATATGAGTTTCATCTCATCCACACAGAAAGTTTCCGTGAAAAGAGAACTGTGACAAAATGGCGTTTCTATCAAACCGAAAGCAACTCTTTCGTCCAAAATTTTTTCTATCGTTTCAGAGGTGTTTTGAATTTCAACGCAGAAATTCGAATGTGCCTTTTCTTTAAAAAAGTCAGAAATGACTTCAGGCATCATGTATTCGCCTATTATCTTGCTTGCTCCTATCTTGAGTTGAAGTTCGTTGGAATCACCCATGACAAACAATGTTTCCATCGTCTCGTCGAATGTATTGATAAGAGGAATAAGGGCTTGATAAACTTTGAATCCTTTTTCCGTGAGAATGAGTCCTTCACTTTTTGAACGATCGAAGAGTTTGAAATTCAATTTTTCTTCTATATTTTTAATGTGCTGAGAAATACTGGGCTGGCTTATGAAAAGATTTTTGGATGCGCCAGTTA
This sequence comes from Athalassotoga sp., assembly GCF_049965695.1. Classification (NCBI taxonomy): domain Bacteria; kingdom Thermotogati; phylum Thermotogota; class Thermotogae; order Mesoaciditogales; family Mesoaciditogaceae; genus Athalassotoga; species Athalassotoga sp. The sequence continues at coordinate 12,037 of NZ_JBMFWB010000014.1, forward strand.
TGCTTCCGGCGTTGACAACTTCCAGAAAAACCTTTATTTCATCAATAGTTAACGATTCATTCAAGGCTGCACCTTCCTTTTTGAATTTGAACTGATATACCAAGTCAGTTTCAAATTCCGAATCACCGCTCCGGCAGATGCCTCGCTCGATGTCTGGTCCTCGCGCTGCTGCGGAGGCCATCTCGGAGGCATCCTGCCCTTCGCTCACAGTAAATGACTATTCGACTTTTAAAATGAGTTTGGTATATGTACTTGATCACATGCATTATAACAATTATCTTTGATTTAGTACAGCCTTTTCTATCAAAGAGGTTAGCCTTCTGTTCATCTTTGAAAGATCGTTGATCGTCTCGTAAAATTCAACCTTTCTTTTGTTATCGTATATTCTGTAATTCTTTCTGTAAATGTCCGGCGTGAAGTTAACCATTATGACATTGCATCCTGCTTCAAAACCTTTATATTGAAGGTTTTTGTCGATGGTACCCAAAGCCGTCGTTGTCGGCAATTGCACAAGAGGTATACTTATGCGTGTACAAGCGTAAGCGTTTAAAGTTAAATCAGCGCTTCCGATTGGATAATGCTCGAGAGGCGTGCCTTTTGTCGGAATGAATGGTCCAATGCCTGCCATCCTAACTCCTATTTCTCTCATGAAAAGAATATCATCCGCGATATCGGATAAAGTCTGATCTGGCAATCCTATTATGTTACCGCCACCCGCTATGTATTTCAAATCGACAAGCGCTTTTAAAAGCGATATACGAGTATCGTAATCAAAACCATGGACTTTTTCAAAAATTTCTCTGTTGACGGTTTCCTGTTTTAGAAGATACTTCGATGCACCGGATGCCTTGAAAATACGTAATTCTTCGACAGTTCTTTCTCCTATCGACAAAGAAACAGGCCTTTGGGTGGTTTCTCTTATGCTTTTTATGATGTCGACGATCATTTCGGTTGTGTAGAATGGATCTTCGCCCGATTGCAGAATTATCGTATCAACTCCGCAATTTGACATTTCTATGGCAATATCCAATATCTCATCTTTTGTCATTCTGTATCTTTCTATTTTCGATGAAGATCTTATTCCACAATAAAGGCAATTGCGTTTGCAATAATTTGAAAATTCTATTATGCCTTTTACGAAGATCGTATCACCGACGTTATCATGTCTGACACAGGATGCAAGATCGAACAAAGATTTTCTTTCTTGAGAATCTTTCAGACCAAGCAAATAGACAAGTTCTGCTTTTGAAGGAGGCTTATCTTCAAGTACTTTTGACGCAACCAATTTTATGTTATCTGAAAGATCCGATTTTTTTATTTCTTCAACCTTTTTGAATGTCTCTGAACTTTGAGAGTATCTCTCCGACATCTTTCAAAATCTCCTGAGCATTGTAATTTTCTCCTTCCACAAAAACACCGTAATTATCAACTTTACCTATCAAAGAAGCGGGGAGAAACTTCTCATTTCCCCCGCCAATCACGTAAGACCATCTTCTGCCAAGTTTTTCGGCTACCCATAATTTTACATCGTAGGTATTCGCCACTTTTTCAAATTCAGAAGTAAAGATCTCTTTCTCCATTTTTGATCCTTTCATGATAATTTTCAAGTGTCGATACGGTTTTTTCGGAATAAATCTTTGGCATCCTTGATTTTACCTCTGCCATCTCCTTTTTTATCAATTCTTCACCAATTTTTTTGGTTTCATCGGAGGCAAAGTCATCAAGCCATTCTCTGAACGTCAAAATCGCGTTCAACTTGCAAAATTGACCTTCTTTTTCCGTTTTCAAAAGCGTCATTATGTTTGTACCAGTTCTGCCACACCGATAACCAGCCGTGCAAAAAGATGTTATATATCCCATCTGTGCAAGTTCTCTGACGACGTCATCGAGATCTCTCGGATCTCCTATCATGAATTGTTGCTTACCGAGGTCTTGATCTTTTCTCTCACTCATTTTTTCGGCACCATATATCTCTGAATATGCGCCTATTCCTATTTTTGTCGATGCATCCGTTTGAGTTATGCCTATTGGCAAAACTTCACGCCTTACCCGTGCTGGCTCGCGCGCTGTAAGTATCATGCCCGTGTAAGGAATCGAAAGTCTCAAAACCGCAACCAATTTTTTGAAATCTTCATCTGAAACTTTGTATTTGAGCGTATCAAATGCGACGTTTTGGGCTTCTTCAAGCCTTGGGAACGAAACTGTATGCGGGCCTATACCGAATTGCTTTTCAAGTTCAATGGCATGGTATAAAAGTCCCATTACCTCAAATCTCCAGTCGTAAAGGCCAAAAAGCGCTCCTATTGCCACATCATCTATGCCCGCTTCCAGTGCCCTGTGCATCGAATACAGTCTCCACTGGTAATTTGCTTTCAAAGTGCCTTTCGGGTGAACTTCGGAATATGTTTTGTGATGGTATGTTTCCTGAAATACCTGATATGTGCCGACACCGACATCTTTTAAAATCCTCAAATCTTCAACGGACATAGGGGCGGCGTTAACGTTGACGCGCCTTATCTCACCGAGTCCCTTTCTTGCTTTTACCTTCACATCGTATATCGTTCTTATGGTGTCCGCCATGTAGTTGACATCTGAAACGGGATGCTCTCCGTAGACGACTATCAAACGTTTATGTCCTATCTTTCCGGCGAGTACTTCGGTTTCACGTCTTACATCGTCGAGTGTTAGTTTGAGCCTCTTTTCATCTTTGTTGTCACTTCTGAAGCCGCAATAAAGGCAGTTGTTAACGCAAAAATTGCTGCAGTAAAGCGGGGCGAATGTCACTATCCTGTTGTCGTAAACCTTTCTTTTTATTTTACCTGCAGCATCGAAAATTTCATCCCATAAATGAGGATCTTTTACGTTTAAAAGCGCCGCCGTTTCATCCGGAGAAAGCAGTTCGAGATTGAATGACTTTTGTATTATGGATCTTATTCTGGCAGGTTCAGGCGATTTGTTTTTTTCAATTTTTTCCCATATCTTATCGTCATCTATGAAATCTTTGCCTCCTGTCATGTAATGATCGTATTCCGCCTCTTTGATGACATTTTGAACCCATGTTGTTTCTTTCATTTAAATCACCTCTTGTTATAATTTTCACAATAAAGATAAAAAGCCAGAAAATCTCTTTAGAGATTTTCTGGCTTTAATTTCATTTTTTTGACTATCCTGAAATTTGAAACGTTAAATTGATTTCTCATCTTTAACCTCCTTGATGTCAGGCGTACCCTTCATCTCAGAATTTTTAAGTCTTACAGATTACTCGCCTTTATTCATTTCTCGCTCATTACGGATTCTTTGGCCCTTTCGAGCACAGATTTCTTTCTGTTTGTGTAATGAGTATGAAGTAAATGTTTGGAAAGATCACTCAAAGGTTTTCCGTAGAATTCAGCGTAAAGTTGTTTTATCGCAGGGTTTTCGTGAGATTTTCTTAAAGTGCTTGCCTCATCTATGGAATAAATCGCATCAGAACGTTTTTTGAGTATATTCGGATCTGTTGATTTTGGCTGTCCGCCTCCGCCTATGCACCCGCCGTAACAGGCCATTATTTCGACGAAATCGTATTTGGCATTGCCGCCTTTTATCTTCTCAAGCAGATTTATCACGTTCGCCGTTCCGTGTGCCACGGCAATTTTGACTTTTTTGCCATCAAGGTCTATTTCGGCATCTTTCACCCCTGTGAAACCTCTCACATCTTTGAATTCGACCTTCGGAAGTGTTTTGCCTGTCGCAAGTTCATAGCCGGTTCTCAAAGCGGCCTCCATGACTCCACCAGTTACACCGAAGATCGCAGCCGCACCCGTTGAAAGGCCAAGGGGCGCATCGTAGTCTTCATCCGGAAGATCAAGGAAATTGATCTTGTGATTTCTTATCATCCTTCCAAGTTCTCTTGTCGTTATTACGGCATCTATCATTTGAATATCGTCGTATATGTGTTGCGGCCTGACTATTTCGTCTTTTTTGGCGGTACATGGCATGACAGAAACAACGAAAATGTCTTTCGGGTCGACGTTTATCTTTTTGGCAAAATAGGTCTTTATAGTGGATGCGAGCATTTCCTGAGGAGATTTCGCGGTTGAAACGTTTGGAATAAACTCAGGGAAGTGCTTTTCAAGTAAATTTATCCATCCCGGACAACAGGATGTGAACATCGGAGCCGGATGTTCTCCATGGCCCATCAACTGTTCTATCAACTCGCTGCCTTCTTCCATTATCGTGAGATCGGCACCAAAATTTGTGTCAAAAACATAATCAAAGCCGAGCCTTCTCAAAGCAGCCACCATCTTACCCGTCGATACATGACCGGGTTCCATTCCAAATTCTTCTCCTATTGCCACTCTTGTGGCCGGTGCTGTTTGGACGATCAAAACTTTGGCATGTTTTCTAAGTTGGACATCGACTTTTTTGTAATCAGGTTCTTCCGTTATCGCACCAACCGGACAGACAGAACTGCATTGACCGCACCCTATGCAATCCGTGTATTTCATCTCAAGGTCAAAGGCTGGTACCGGCAAAGATTCGGATCCGCGGTTTGAAAGGGTGTATATGCTTAAACCTTGAACATCCTGACAAACTCTTACACATCTGCCACAATTTATGCATTTGTTCAAATCTCTGAATATGGCATTTGAAGTACTGTCGAATTCGACATTTCTTAGTTCTTTGGGGTAAATATCGTGGATATCGTAAAGATTTATGAGATTTTGAAATTCACATCTTCCGTTCACATCGCAGGTCATGCAATCATTTGGATGTCTCGAAAGCAAAAGAGAAAGGTTGTCTTTCAGAGCACGCTCCACTCTGTCGGTAGAAGTTTTTATTTTCATGCCATCTGAAACTTTTGTCGTGCACGCCGTCATGAGATTTCTTGAACCTTCAATTTCAACGGCACAAACCCTGCACGCGCCTACATCTTCCAACAACGGATGATGGCACAAAGTTGGTACATAAACTTCTGCCTTCTCACATGCCTGAAGGACAGTCAAATTAGAATCAACACCGTAAGATTTACCGTTTATCGTAACGGAAACTTCACTCAATTTGTTCACCCCCGAAAAAGAGTTTGATCATCATGTGAATTATAGCACATATTCAAAAAAAAGCAAATAAAAAACCTCCCGCACCGAGAGGTTTTTTTGTTTGTGATTATTTTGGCAGCCCTACGGGGAATTGAACCCCGGTCTTCTGGCTGAGAACCAGACGGACTAGCCACTATCCGATAGGGCCAAAAATATGATATCATAATTATGTGTTTCTTTCAAAGTAAAAGGTTCTTAAGAGAAGGTTAAAATCAAAATTGAGGAGGGGAGTGTTGTGAAAAGATTAGTTTTGGTTTTTGCCTTTTTGGCCACATTGGGTATCTTGATCTTTGCGGATGCTTCAGTTCAGGATATCATAATAACTCCTACCCAGCCTTCCACACTTACTATAAAAGTCTGGACAGATAGATCGGCGGGATCAACTTATTACCCGGGTGACAGTATACACGTGTACTTCAAAACTTCTCAGGATGCATACGTTACGATTTACGATTACACGACGTCCGGTCAACTGAAAGTTATTTTCCCAAATTTCTTCCAGCGTGACAATTTTGTCAGAGGTGGCGTTACTTACGTCATACCAAATCCTAATTACAATTACAATTTCACAGTTGCAGGTCCCAACGGCAGAGAGATTATAGAAGCAATCGCCTCGACAAATCCAAATGTTTTGTCAACACCGTCTAACAGTGGCAATCAATTGTTTCAGGAAATACCCGAAGGAATGGGTTATCTTCAGAAATTGAAATTGGAAATAGTCGGAAAGCCGGTGGCGGTAGATACGACGTATTTTTACGTTGGATATGTGCCTGGCGTCGGTACGGTGCATTTTGATTCACAACCGCAAGGGGCAAGTCTTTACGTGGATGGCGTGTACGAGGGTGTCACGCCTTTGGATCTTCAACTTGCCGAAGGAAGTCATTTGGGTGTCTTCTGGTATGGGCAGATGAATGTTTCTAAAGTTTTTAACGTCGCTGCAAATACTTATCAGGTCGTCTCGGCCGTGATCTCACAACCTCAGCAGCCGTATTATCCTCAAAATCAAACTTTCACGATCAATTTCAACACCACACCGTCCGGTGCGATGATCTTCGTGAACGGAAAAATGCTTGGAATTTCGTCATGTCGCATTGACTTGAGTTCCGGCATTTACCAGATCACGATAGTCAAACCTGATTACTCAACGATAGTCACAGAAATAAACGTCAATTATTCTCAAACTTTCAATTTTTCACTTAAAAGGTTGAATTTTTAAATATTTCTTGAAAATAGAGGAGGAAGCGTATGAGAGATTATAAAGAGATATCAATATGGAAAGACGTTACTCAAGATCAATGGAACGACTGGCATTGGCAACTTGCAAACCGGATTATGGATGCGGAGAAACTGTCAATGGTTATTCCTCTCGACGATGATGAGAAGAGAGCCATAACGACGAGTCTGAAACATTTGAGAATGGCCATAACTCCGTATTACGCGTCTTTGATCGACATAAACAACCCAAAAGACCCTATAAGAAAACAGGCCATTCCAACGATGAATGAACTTTACAAGGCCCCAAATGAAAGCAAAGATCCGCTTTTTGAAGATGTCGATTCTCCGGTTTACGGTCTTACGCACAGATATCCGGATCGTGTGCTTGCCCTTGTCACCGATCAATGTTCGATGTATTGCAGGCATTGCACAAGAAGAAGAAAGGCCGGAGAAACAGATATGCCTATGCCTCTTGACAAGATCGAAAAGATGGTCGAATATGTTGCGGATCATCCTCAAATAAGGGATGTATTGCTTTCAGGCGGCGATCCGTTTACGCTTTCGGATGAAAGGTTAGAACTTATAATAAAAAAATTTAAAGCCATTCCGCATGTTGAAATCATAAGAGTCGGAACAAGAACTCCCGTTGTCATGCCGCAGAGGATCACAGACGATCTTGTCGGAATGCTCAGGAAATATCATCCGATATGGATTAACGTGCATTTCAACCATCCAAACGAGATCACACCCGATTCGGAACGCGCGCTTGCCAAACTTGCCGATGCGGGAATTCCTCTCGGAAATCAGTCCGTTTTGCTTCGCGACGTCAACGATTGCCCTCAGGTTATGAAAAAACTCGTTCATTTGCTTGTCAAAAACAGGGTAAGACCCTACTACATCTATCAATGCGATCTTTCGGAAGGCCTTTCTCATTTCAGGACTACCGTTGCGCGCGGTATAGAAATAATAGAATACCTCAGAGGACACACATCCGGCTTTGCGGTTCCGACTTACGTCATAGATGCCCCGGGCGGTGGCGGCAAAATACCCGTCGAACCTCAATATCTCATATCTATGGGAGCGGGAAAGGTGGTTTTGAGAAATTACGAAGGAGGCATTTTTGTTTACGAAGAACCAGACGATTACAAACCATCTTGCAACGAAAATTACATAAGCAAAGATGAACAGAGTACAATCGGAGTTTCAGGTTTGCTTGAGGAAAGGCATAAATTTTTGATTCCGTACGGAAACGAAAGGAGAAAACGCATCAACAATTGGAAGCAATCAAAGATAGAGAAAAAATCCTGAAAGCAGTTGAAAGATACAAAAAAGTCTCCGTCGTGGGGCTTGCCAAAAACGTCGGAAAGACAACGGTAGTTAATTATTTGGCCGAAAATTTTCTGAATTCTTGTGTGATGACCATAGGCAGAGACGGTGAAGAAAAAGACGTACTTGATGGCGCCGCAAAACCTCAGGTGCGTATAAAAAGCGGCAATTTTGCGGTCATTTCGTCAAAGTATGTTCCACGTGGCGTTGAAATAGTTGAAACTTTTGATGTTCCATCCGGAAAGGTTGCCTTTGTCATGGCTAAAATTGACTCCGAGGTGCAAACGGTCAGAGTGGGTGGTTTTGAATTCACAAACAATTTGTCAAATTATCTGCTTGAATTTTGCGATAAGATAATAATAGACGGTGCATTCGGAAGAACGGGGATGGCCTCTTACGCGGAGGCTGTTATCGTTGTCACAGGTGTTGCAGGCGATCTTTCAAAAAACATTTTAAAAATAAAGAAACTCTTATCACGAAAAGCAAACAGAGAGATCCAAGAAAAAATATTTGGAAATGAAAATTTCATCGTGCTTTCAGTTAAAGGCAATATTTTGATTTTAGATCCGGACGAAGAATTTCGAAAAGCCTTGGAAATGTCGAAAGATGCCGATTTCATTTATATTCCCAGGGTGACAGATGAATCCACTTTGTCCCGCATAAAATGCAAAGTTGTGGTGCCTTCAGCCGATTTTGTACTTGCGGATAAGGGAAATTTCGAAGTTTTAAAGGAAACAAATGTCGTGGGTATAGGTGTTAACTCGTCATCGACGAAAAATGACGTAAATCCAAGAATTTTGATGGATGAACTAAAAAACATTTTCGATGATATAATTATCTTTGATGTGCTTTACGATCCATAATCAGGGAGGTTTCGAAATGGAATTCACACTTGACAGAGAAGTGCTTTCATCGCATCTTGATTCGTTATCAAGGGCAGTTGCCTCAAGACCTATAAGACCTGTGCTTAACGGAATAAATTTTGATTTCAAAGACGGATTAACGATGACCGCGACGGATATGGAGTTCACCGTGAGATCGAGGATACCCGATGTTTCCGGTGAAAAATCTTTTGTCGTGGATGCGAAAACGATAACGGAAATAGTAAAAAGTTTGCCCGATCGTGAAGTCAAATTTTCAATTGACGGTCAGAAATTAGACATTCTTTCCGGAAAAAGCAAATTTCAAATTTTTATCCAGGACAGTTCCGAGTTTCCGGAGGTAAGAATACCCACCGATGGCATACAATTCGATATGAAAAGAACGCAACTTTATTCAATGCTTGAAAGGGTTTCTTTTAGTGCCGCCAACGATGAGAATATGAAAAATCTCAACGGTGTTTATGTCGAGGTGGAAAACGGAATTTCAAGATCGGTTGCCGTTGACGGCTTTCGTATGGCACTTTCGGAAGAGAAAATTGATGGAACATTCAACATCAATTTTTTACTTTCTTTAAGGGCTATAAAAGAGTTGTTGAGGGCACTTTCGTCGACAGAGATCGAAAAGATCAACCTTAAGTTTGAAAACAAACAAATTGCTTTCGATTTTGGTAATACGGTCTTTGTTTGCAAGATAGTTGACGCTGAATTTCCAAATTACAAACGGGTTATTCCGGAAGAATTCAAAACGCGGGTCGTTGTCGACAGAAACATGCTTAGATCGGCCGTAAGACGTGTGAGTATTTTAACGAGAGCGGGATCGGAGACGATAAAGATAAGTTTAGAAGGAGAAAAGATGAAGGTTTCATCCAGAAGTGCCGATCTCGGAGAGGCCGAGGAAACGATAGACGTTCAGGTTGAAGGAGAGCCACTCGTCATAGCATTCAATCCGAATTTCATACTTGATGCTTTAAATCACATGGAAGAAGAAAAAATTCAGTTAAGTTTTGTCGATTCAAACAAACCACTTATGATTGACACGATAGATCTCAAAGGTTATTTTTTCATAATAATGCCGGTGAGATTGTAATGAGGGCCGGAATAGGATATGATACCCATAGATTTGTTGATGGAACCAAATTGATTTTAGGTGGCGTTGAGATTCCTTACAATAAAATGCTTGAAGGACATAGCGATGCGGATGTCATATCCCATGCGATAGCGGATGCCTTGCTCGGTGCAGGTGGTCTGGGAGATATAGGAATTCATTTTCCGCCGTCCGATCCTCGATACAAAGGAATATCATCTTTGATAATACTTGAAAAGGTTAGATCTATGTTGTCCAAAGAAAATCTTTCCATAGAATACATAGATGTCATGGTCATGTTGGAAGAGCCCAAAATATCGCCTTACGTCAACGAGATGCAAAAAAAAATATCTGAAACTCTGAATTTGAGTCCTTCGAGAGTGAGTATCAAGGCGACGACGAACGAAGGAATGGGTTTTATAGGGAGAAAAGAAGGGGCTTCGGCGATGGCCATCTGTTTGTTAAAAGAGGTACCATGAATTTCATAGGTAATATAACGATCGGCCAGTTCATTCCCAAACCGTCATTTCTTCACAAGACAGATCCGAGAGCCAAAATAATTTTTACCTTGTTTTTCATAATCGCGATCTTTTTATCTACCAATTTTTATCAGTACGCTTTTTTGAGCTTTTTCATCTTTTTTCTCATATTTTTAAGCAAAATATCCCCGCTCTATTATCTGAGAGGGGTTAAATCTTTGTGGATATTAATAGTTTTAACCGCTTTATTCCAGATTTTTTCAGGTTCGGGTAAAGTTTTGGTGGGATTGGGTCCTCTTAAAATCACCGATCTGGCAATTTCAAACACGATTTTCATAGTTTTAAGACTTGTTTTGATAATAATCGCCGCATCTTTGTTAACCCTTACCACATCTCCGATACAGATAGCAGATGGACTTGAAGGGCTTATGGTTTTTTTTAAACTTCCAAGAGAATGGTCTCATGACTTTTCGATGATGATGAGTATTGCCTTCAGATTTATTCCGGTGCTTTCGATGGAGGCAGATCATATAATAAGAGCGCAACTTTCCCGTGGAGCAAGGTTTGACAGAGGCGGATTAATTCAGCGTGCAAAAGGAATGGTACCGCTTATCGTACCTTTGTTTGTCGGTTCAATGAAAATGGCAGACGATCTTGCGATTGCCATGGAAGCAAGATGTTACAGAGGATTTATCGGCAGAACAAAATTCAGAGAGATGAAATTTAGATTTTCAGATTACCTGATCATTTTGTCCGGCATTTTTTTGATCTTTTTAATCTTTGTCGTAAGGATGTGAATTTAATGAAAATAGAAGTTCTGCTTTTGCCATCTCAAAAACCACGACTTGATTCTTACGATCTTGTGGCGGTCATAGACACTTTAAGGGCCACAACGGTTATAGTGAAGGCTGTCGAAGTTGGGGCAATGGGAATTTATCCTGTAAAATCGATTACCGAGGCGATGCGTTTGAAAGAAATCGTGCCAAATGCTTTGCTTGCGGGAGAAAGAAAGGCTTTTAAAATAAAAGGATTCGATCTTGGGAACTCTCCTCTTGAGTTTACAAAGGAAAATATTTCGGGAAAAAATGTTATACTTACCACAACAAATGGAACAAAAGTGGCAAGTATTTACCAAAATTACGGAAAAGTTGTCGCTATGGCCATCTCAAATGTTGAAACCGTTGCGCGTTATTCTGAAAATTTTCAAAATTTGCTTTTGGTATGTGCCGGAAGTCATGGAGAAGTATCTTTGGAAGATTCTTACACGGCTGGAAAGTTCGTCTCTTTTTTTGACATGGTATCCCTTAACGATGGTGGAATAATCGCACGTGATATTTCAAGATCAGATCCCATGAAGATGCTTAAAACTTCACATCACGGGAGATATCTTTCTTCTGTTGGAATGGGAGAAGACCTTGAAGCGTCTTTGATCGAAAGAAAGGCAATTCCAGTCTTGAAAACCGATATGATCAATTTAAAATTTTTTGGAGGTGAAAGATGAAAAAGTATTTATCTATCGTCTTTGCAATTGCAGTTATGAGCGTTTTTGTTTTCGGATCGCCTATAATAGGTGGATTCTCTATCGATACGCCATTTTTGCCCGTTTCGACGCAACCGTATTCTCTTTATTATTATCCGGGAATAAGGTACGATTTGGGTTACGGCATGGGTGGTTTAGATGCCGGCTTCGGATTTACGATAAACATTCCGTGGATGAATTTTTCTCAACTTCCAATCTCGAAAAATGATTTGCCAATCGCGCTGGGGATAGCCAAGGCTGAAAGTGCATTTCAGAATTACTCTCTTTCTTATGCCAACGCTCAGGGTTTGATGCAATTTCTTCCGACAACGGCGCCTGCGTTTGGTGTCCAAAATCCTTACGATCCTTTTCAAAGCGTTGTCGGATCTCTCAATTACATAAAATTGTACCAAAAACAATTTAACTCTTTGCAACTTGCCGTTGCCGCTTACAACGCAGGACCTGGTGCCGTTGTGCAGTATGGCGGTGTTCCTCCGTATCCGGAAACTCAGGCTTATGTTTCAAGCGTCATGAAATACATATCTCAATATTCGTCTCAACTTGTCTATCCCGAAATAAATGCAAGGCTTGGTATATTCGGACAGTACGATCGTGCATCATCGGGCGGACTCGGAGATCTCACCTTAGGAGTCGCTTATCCACTTCCGCCAGGTCAAATGGATATATGTCCTGAGGTGACAATCAACTCAACTTCTGCGAACATTTCATGGATATGGAGAACGAATCTCATGAACAACGTTTATCTTGCTCTCAATCACTCGCAAACACTTTTCACCTTCAATTCAACTTCAACATCCGCTCCGATTGAAGACGAGATTGAAATTTCCGGTGTCTTCGGTCCTATAACGGCTATTGTAGGTTACTATTCTACGGGTGTAGCCGCTTCTGGTATTTTGAATCTCTGGGATCAAAGGGTTTTTGGCTCAATCTCACAGTCTGGGCAGATAAATTATGGAATTTCTTTACACTTTTACAAAATTTATCTCAATTTATGGGGAGAAAATCTTCCTTCATCATCTCCGTCTTACAACCTTTCTTTGACCGGAAGATGGTAAAGTATGTATTACAAGGTTTCGAGAGATCCGCTTTATTCTGAGATATTCATGTATCCTTTAGAGATTTTGGCCACAGATACCGCAGTCGTTCAAAGGCTGCGGTATCTCTCTCAACTTGTGGGATCTCAGATGAGTTACCCATCCGCTACCCATACAAGGTTCTCTCATTCTTTAGGCGTCATGCATGTTGCGGGGCTTTATTCTTCCCATTTGTTTGGATCGGAAAGCCCGATATTCAGATTGTCAAGACTTGCCGGATTGCTCCATGATGTGGGGCATGGACCGTTCAGCCATCAGTTTGACGATGTCGTTTACTCGCATTTTGGATACGAAGAAGGTCACGATCAGTTCAGAGAAAGGTTGCTCGTTGAAAAACTTCCGCAGTTGATGAAAGAAAAATTCGACAGTTCGGAAGAATCTTTCAAAAAAAGTGTTTTGGAAGATGTCGAAAAAACACTCGGTAAAGTACCTGAAAACTTTTGTCTGACGGTTATGGAAGCAGTCAACGGGATTTTTGAAGGCGAAAAAAAGGGAGATCCTCTTTTCAACATAATTCAAGGGCCTCTGGGGGCAGACAGAATGGATTTTGTGTTGAGAGACTCCTATTTCAGCGGTGTTAGATATTACGGAACGGTCCCGATGGACAGGATAATAAGAAATTCGGCTATATTGAAAATTAATGGAAGCGATGTACTTTCTTACAACATAAAAACAGTTGATGACATGTACACCGTGCTTTTCGGAAGATTCATGATGTACAAAAATGTTTATTTTCATAAAACTTCACGGGCTGCGGATATGATGGTTCAGGATTTTCTTAACCACTCGATAGCGCCTTTAAAACTTGGCCATTATCTCGAAGACCTTGATGAATTTTTGAAATTAACGGATGATTTTGTCATCCATCAAATTGAATTCATGCACGATTTAAAAATTTACGACGACGAAATGCGCGATGACGTTGAAAAGGCTTACATGACTATTCAAAGGCTTAAAGTCAGAGATCTCTGGAAGTTAATCGTTGAGATACCGTACACAACGACGGGCATAGATCCTGGTAGCGTTTCAAGGTCTCTTGGAGATGAGATACTTAAAAAAATGAAAAAAAATTTGGAGACGTTGATCGAAAGATCAAAGATAGAAGATACCGATATGGATGCCGCGAAAAAATTGTTTGATGATTTCGATGATACTTTTGTGATCGATACTCCGTACAAACTCACCTTGTTTTACCCGGATGAATTTCTTTCAACAAAAGTTTACATTCACAGCGATGCCAATGATTTGATGACCTTTGAGGAATTCGAAAAAAAATACCCGACCTACAAACTCATGTCAGGCAACATGCTTCAACTCGTCAGGATATACTCTAAAAAAGATGTAAGAACTTTTCTGAAAAAATACAACCTTATACCAGCAGATGGACTTGAATTAACGACAAGATGGTGATCACTTAACGATACCGGTTGAAGTGCCAGAAGGCGTGAATGTTGCATCTATCTCTATGCCTTCAAGTGCAAGACTTCTCGGGAAAGTGACGAATTTTTCTATATTTCTGACGTATATATCCGTTAACACCACGCTTGGAGAATTGATTATTTTCAATACCTTAACATTTCCATCGGTTTGAACTTCAACGATACCTTTAACGGTGCCTGCAAGGGTGTACGCTATTTCCGTTGGTAACTTCTGAAGTGCTTCTATGTAATCCTTTCGCATCTGGGCAACAAGCGATTGGAAGTTCGGCACATTTTGAAGACTGAGGAAGTTGTAATTCACAACCGTCGAAGGTGGCGTGATAACTTTTGGAATTTGAGGTGCAACGATCGGTGGCACGTAAGTTTGAGTCGGAGAAGGTTTTGGTGTTGTGGTTTGTGGAATAACGGGCTGCGGTTTTGCAGGTTGCTGTGGTTGAATTTGATTTATGGCCGCTACCATCGTTGAAGGTGGTGTGGGTACGATTTTAACGGTGTAAGGCGTAAGAGCGAGAGACGGCTTACCGATAAAGGAAAATTGGACGGTGGTTCTTTGCGGAAAATAAGAAACAGGCTCTCCTTTGGAAATAGGCGGCAGAATGAAAGATACAGCGATCAAAACGATTAATATAGATATCGCCGCTAAAATGGCCGCTACCGTTGTGTATTTCACAAAATCACCCTTTTCACCGTGCCTGACCGACGATAAGATCTATTGTGTTTATTCCATTTTGCCTAAGCAAATCCATTATTTGCACTATCGTGCCGTAAGGAACAGATTTATCTGCCGCAATTTTAACGGAAGTCGGAGTACCATACTGACTTATGTAAGATGTAAGTAACGACGAAATATCCGAAATTTTCACCTGAGTTGTCCCAACATAAATTTCATCGGAAGAATTTATGGTAACCAGAAGTCCTTTACTTTCTTCCGTTGCCGGAATAGTCGTTATCGCACTTGGCAAACTTATCCCTATTTGGCCGAGAGAAGATGCCGGAACAACGGAAGCGGCAGCATTTGCAAGTGCCAAAAACATTATAAGTATGAAAGTTATACTCAAAAGAGATACGAGTTCAATTCCGATCCAAAAAAATAGATCCGTATCTCTTTTTTTCATTTACTGTACCTCCTCAAGAGGTAAAGATTTCAGTTTCATGACGACCGAACGTACTTCTTCGTTGGTCGATTCAAGAATTCTGTCTTCAAGTTCTCTCAAAATTGCCATGAGTATGAGCAAAGGTATGGCGACAGCGAGCCCACCGACGGTGGTATAAAGTGCGAGTGAAATCCCGCTTGAAAAGATTGTGGCATACGATTGAATATTTTGAACATTCACGTTGGCTCCTATTTTCCCGAAAATCTGCATCATGCCTATCACAGTTCCAAGGAAGCCAAGTAAAGGAGCCAAAACCGCCACGATGTTTATGTACCTGTAATTCCTTTCAAGTCTTAAAGACTCCTCTTCAACGACGTCATTTATGCCGTTATCAAAAAGGTCGATTTTTTGCTGGTCGTAGTATTCAAATGCTCTCAACATGACTGAAGAAAAAAGAGTTGAAGATGATCTACAATGTTGTTTTGCCGCAGTGATGTTCTTCTGGGCTATGGAATTTCTCACCTTTATAACCGTGGCCATCATTTCATTTCTTTCTCTCAAAAGGACAAATAGTCTTTCGAAGAAAAAGAAAAGACCTATTAAACCTAAAATAATTATTATTACAAGGATAGGACCTCCACCGTGAACAAAGTCTCCCAATGCCATCCTTCTTATCCTCCTTCTTTTGAAAAAACGATTTTGCCCTTCTTAAAGACCTTCAAAACAGAAAAATTATCATCCATGATCACAAAATCGGCATCATATCCCGGCATTATCCTGCCTATCGGATCTTTAGACTTAACGATAGTCGATGGTTTAAAAGAGGAAACGACTGCTATTTCGTTTAAATTCAAGCCGAGATCGTGAAGCCTTTTAAGTCCTTCATTGTATTTTAACACACTACCGGCCAAAGTTCCATCTTCAAGTCTTGCAGAGTTATCTTTGACTTTAACCTTTAACCCTCCAAGATCGTATTCTCCATCTTTTAACCCGGCAGCCCTCATGGCATCCGTTATGGCTACTATACGATCATGAGGATGAAACTTCAAAATCAAAGAGATCATTTCTTCATCAAGATGTATTCCGTCCGATATCAGTTCAAGATCCACATCGTCTAATTTCAACCCTGCCCCTACAAGACCGATTTTTCTGTGATGTAGAGGAGTCATGGCATTGCAGAAGTGCGTCATATGTTTCACACCCAATTTGTAAAAATGCATAAACTGTTCAAAGGTTGCGTCGGAATGGCCGACCGAAATTGTTATACCTTTCGATTGAAGGTATCCTATCGCTTCATCATCAGATTCTTCCACGGCAATGGTCATGATTTTGACGAAATCTTCGTTGCCTTGTATGATTTCTTTTAAATTTGAAAGGGTACCTTTTAATATGAAATCAGGGTTTTGCGCGCCAACGTGCTTTTTAGATATCACAGGCCCTTCAAGATGAACACCCTTTAAAGGAGTTATTGGATTTTCTTTTATCCTCTTTCGTACGGCATCGATCGCATTTCTGATATTTCCAACCGGCGCCGTAAGCGTTGTCGCAAGTACAGAAGTAACGCCTGTGGAAAAAAAGTGCTTTTCGACTTTGTCGAAATCTATCTTTTCATCCATAAAATCGTATCCTGATCCACCGTGCACATGGGTGTCGACAAAGCCTGGCATCAAAATAGAGGAAGAACCAGATTTTTTAGAATATCCGTAACCGGTTATGCTTTCTTCAAACTCGATCCAGCCATTTTCTACGGAAAAAAACGGATCGACGATTTTGACGTTCTCTATCCTCAAGATTCTCTCCTGCTTTTGAGCCTTTTCATCCTGAAAAAATCATCCCTTTCCGTTTCTTCAAGGTAAGATTCGATGAATTTGACCATCTCTTCGTATTGAGGTATTAAAACGTACTCAAGCGCGTTAACTCTGCGCTGTGTCCTTTTTATTTCAGTTGCCAGTCTGTAAACGCCCGTTTCAACTTCGGCCAGTTTTGCGGTTAAAACGAGCACTTCGCTGAATTTCTGTCTGGCCACGTCAAGTTTTGAATTTGTTCTGACAAATCCATAAGCAAGAGAAGATCTAACGTCCAAATTGCCTATTTCCGGCACTTCGACTCCCATAACACTCCTGAGACGAATTTCAAGGGATTCAAACTCGTCAACTCCCAAGCCTACTTCCTGAACATTTTCTATTCCAAAATACAAATTTGCCTCTATAAGTGCTTTGTAAGCCTCGGCAAAAAGTACTTCGGTTTTGGCCTGAACTTCTTTCGCTTCATCGATGAGTTTCATGAGTTCACGTATAAGGACATTTCTTTTCTTGTCAAGCAGAGTATGCCCTTCACGTGCCAGTTGCAAAGACCTTTTTGTCTCTATGAGTTTGCTTTTTGTAGGAGAAATCTGTGCCATCTTATATCTCCTTTATTTCTTTGTAATGATCGGCTATTTCCTTTTCGCTTACACGCGTTAATTCAATCTTCGGAAGATATCCAAGCAACTTCCATCCTAAATCGAGCGTTTCTTCAATAGAACGATCTTCATCTTCGTTCTGTTTTAAAAATTCATTCTCAAAAGCATCTCCAAATCTCAAATAACTTTTGTCGGAATCTGTCAGTTCTTCCTCTCCTATTATAGAGGCCAACGCTTTGACTTCTTGAACCCTGCTGTATGAAGCGAAAAGTTGACTTGAAACGTGCGGATGATCGTCACGGGTGTATCCTTTACCTATTCCGTCTTTCATCAATCTCGAAAGAGACTGAAGTACGCCTATCGGAGGATATATGCCTTTTCTGTTGAGATCTCTGTTCAAAACTATTTGACCTTCCGTTATGTATCCGGTTAAATCCGGGATAGGATGCGTTATGTCATCGTTAGGCATCGAAAGTATCGGAATTTGTGTGATCGAACCGTTTCTATCTTTTATCATGCCAGCCCTTTCGTATATGCTGGCCAGATCGCTGTAAAGGTAGCCGGGATATCCTTTTCTCGAAGGCACCTCACCGCGGGCAGTCGCAAGTTCTCTCAAAGCCTCGCAATAATTTGTCATATCCGTCAATAGTACGAGCACATGAAGATTTTTGTCAAAAGCGAGGTACTCGGCAGCCGTAAGCGCAACACGCGGAGTTGCTATCCTTTCGATGGCCGGATCGTCGGCAAGGTTCAAAAACATTATCGTGTTTTTTATAGCGCCGGATTGTTCAAGGCTCTCTCTTATGAAATTGGCCTCATCGTGTTTTATACCCATTGCCGCAAAAACTATTGCAAAGTTTCCCGCCTCTTCGCCTTTCAGTTTTGCCTGTTTCGTTATTTGAACGGCTATTCTGTTGTGAGGAAGACCGTTTCCCGAAAAAATAGGAAGTTTTTGTCCTCTTATAAGTGTCATAAGTGCGTCTATCGCCGATATGCCAGTCTGAATGAAATTTCTCGGATACATCCTTGAAACTGGATTTATAGGAGACCCATTCATGTCACGGCTATCACCCGTTAAAATTTCTGGACCGTTGTCTATTGGCTGACCTATACCATTGAAAACACGCCCTAACATCTCATCCGAAACCTTTATCATCAAAGGTTTTCCGAGAAATTTCACCCGCGTTTTATCTATCGTTAAACCATTCGTTCCTTCAAAAACCTGTATCATCGCCATTTGATCGCTTATCTGAACAACCTGGCCGAGTCTTTTTTCGTTTCTTATCATTATCTCAACAACTTCGTTGTAACCCACGTCAGTGGGTTTTTGAACGAAAATAAGAGGGCCGTTTATCTGTGACAAACCAACATATTCTTTTGCCGGCATTTTCACGCCTCCACACTTACCTGATATTTTTTGTCAAGTTGATCGAAGAAGGTATTTATCTGCGTTTCGATGTCTTTAAATGCTTCTATCTTGTCATTTGGTATGTTTTCCTTCATTCTCATGATGGTGTTGACCATGTTCTCGTCAAAAACTTCAGAGACCGCAACACCTTTGGAAACGAGTTTGTTTGCGCGATCGTAATAATTTAATATTATCTTAAGCATCTCATCCTGTTTTTTCAACTGGCAGTTGCTGTCCACATCGCTGAATGCATCCTGCTGCAAATATCCCACTTTTATCATATTCGCAACTCTTACGATTAGTTTTTGACCGTCTGGAAGCACATCTTCACCGACAAGTTTTATTATCTGTTGAAGATTATCATCCTCTGTGAGAATTTGCATGAATCTGTCTCTCATGTTGTAAAATTTCTCATCGACATTTTTAGATACCCACGCTTTGAGTTCGGACGCGTATTCGCTGTAACTATCAAGCCAGTTTATCGACGGATGGTGCCTCGCATTTGCAAGTTGTCTGTCAAGTTCCCAAAAACACCTTATGAACCTTTTCGTCCCCGTCGTAACAGGTTCCGAAAAATCTCCACCTGGAGGAGAAACTGCCCCTATAACGGAAACAGAACCTATTCTTTGATCATCGCCGATAACTTTTGCCCTGCCGGCCCTTTCGTAAAAGTCGCCTATTCGAGAGGCAAGGTAGGGAGGAAATCCTTCTTCTGCTGGCATTTCTTCGAGCCTTCCGGATATCTCTCTTAAGGCTTCAGCCCATCTTGAAGTCGAGTCTGCCATGAGTGCGACGTTGTATCCCATATCTCTGAAATATTCCGCCATCGTTATTCCGGTGTAAATTGAAGCCTCACGGGCAGAAACAGGCATATTCGAAGTGTTTGCTATCAGGATAGTTCTTTCCATCAAAGGTTTGCCATTTCTCGGATCTATCAATTGCGGAAATTCTTCAAGCACTTCTGTCATTTCGTTTCCACGCTCTCCGCAACCTATGTAAATTATGACATCCGCATCGGCCCATTTCGCGAGTTGGTGCTGGACAACGGTCTTACCCGTTCCAAATCCTCCAGGAATAGCCGCCGTTCCACCTTTACTTATCGGAAAGAGGGTATCTATTACCCTTATGCCTGTGACAAGCGGTTCTTTTGGGGCAAGTCTTTCGATGTACGGCCTTGGTATTCTGACAGGCCACCTTTGATAAAGTTTTATTTCATGATCGCCGTCATCGCTTTTGACGGTCATCAAAGACGTGTCTATCGTGTACTTTCCGGAACTTTTAACGTTTTGTGCAATTCCGGAAATATTTGGCGGAATCATTATCTTATGGATGACCGAAGACGTTTCTTTGACGGTCGCTATTATCTGTCCGCCAACAACCTCGTCGCCATCTTTGACCTTTGACATCTGCACATCCCAGGCTTTTTTCATGTCAAGCGCGTTGGCAATTATGCCTCTTTCAAGAAAATCACCGGATTGCGCTTTCAAAACATCAAGAGGCCTTTGAATTCCGTCAAAAACAGATCCTATAAGACCCGGTCCTAAAGTGACGGAAAGCAAATCTCCTGTACCGCTGACGGGTTCCCCGGGTTTTAGACCTGTTGTTTCTTCATAAACCTGAATTGTGGCGTCATCTCCTTCAAGGCTTATGATTTCTCCGGTCAATTTGACGTTCCCGACGAGCACCATTTCATGCATCATGAATCCTGTCATCTTTTTAGCCTTCACAACAGGTCCATTTATAAAATACATTTCTCCCGTTTTGTCCATTAAAATCACCTAACTTTCAATTTGGAAAATAAATCTTTCAGGTATGCTTCTTTAATTTCTTCAAGTTTGCTTTCCAAAGTATTTTCTACTATTTCTTTGCCATCTTCCGATACGACGACAACTCCGCCTGCTATTTGAATTTCTTCGTCTGAAATGGAAATATCTCTTTTTTCGTCGGCAATTTGAGAAACAATTTTGGAGACTATCTCCTTGTCTTCCTTTCGGCATTTTACACTTACTTTTTTGGTATCGATTGTATTTAAAGCCTCAACGACCAAATAACGAAGAAATTCCGGGTAAGATACTTTCTGAGGAAGTTCAAAAAGTTTTTCTTTCAAAATTTCCATCGCGTCGTCTATTATGTCTTTCTGACCTTCTATGCTTATTTTCATGGTTTTTGAAATGGCCTGAGCTTTTTCGACACGATTTATATCATCAACTTGCTTTTTGGCATTCTCGATGATGTCAGAGTATGCCTCTTCTGCCTTCTTTGCGTAATTCTGATTTATCTCTTTTGCTTTTTTGTCGGCCTCTTCTATCAAAGACTGAACATCATCATTGGCTCTGTTTTTAACGTATGTTTTTAAAGCATCAAGTTTTTTATCGACATTCATTTCAATTTCACCCCAATCGCTTCTTGAACGTAACGTGTTATGAAATCCTTGGATCTTGTGCTTCCATGTCTGTCGGGAATAACCGTTACTATCGGAAGAGTTCTTGATCTTCTTAAATTATCCAACTCTTCTGGGATCAATTCCGAAATTTTTTGCGTTACAAGCAATATGCCAACATCTTTTTTCTTTCTGATTTCTTCGATTACAGGCAATATCTCTGCTTTTGTGTGCAAAACAACGCCGTCTATTCCAGATAACCTCATGCCTATTTGAGTATCAATGTTATCGCTTATGAGAAAAAATTTCATAATTCTCACCTCCCAAAAATTGGAGCCAGCGTAGGGACTCGAACCCTAAACCTACTCATTACGAATGAGTTGCTCTACCGGTTGAGCTACGCTGGCCGAACACAAAACTAATTATACCATAATAAAACAACCTCAGACAACCCCATCAATTCTGAGATTTTTACCGCTTGGCACTGTTTTTATTCTCATTCCTTTCGTGTTCAAAAAATTGCCAATCGAAGAGTTTTTCCCTATGGTAGAGCCTTCGTCCACGGTAACCCCTTCACCTACAACGCTTATTCCGTCGCTGTATATGTTCGGATATTTTTCATTTTTAATCCTGTCTCCAATTCCAATCTTCGAATTATCTCCTATTATTGAATTTTCGCCTATTATTGAATCTTCTATGATGCAATTTTCACCTATCAAAACATTTGTCATTATGACAGAATTTTTTAAGATCGTGCCTTTTTTGACGGTTACACCCTGAAAAAGCACTGTACTTTCAACCCTTCCATGAACTATACATCCTTCGCTGGTAAGCGAATTCACAACTTCTGCGTCATTTCCGAAAAACGCCGGAGGCATTTCTGCACTGTGAGTGTAAAATCTCCAGTTGGGGTCGTAAAGATTTAGGGCAGGCATCGATCTCGTCAAATCGATATTTGCTTCCCAGAATGATTCTATCGTTCCTACATCTCTCCAGTATCCTTCAAATTCATACGCGTAGAAATTGTTATTTCCGGCCACAAGTTTGGGCATTATATCTTTTCCGAAATCATGGGAAGATTTTTCATTTTGAGAATCCTCTATCAACAAAGGTCTTAACAATTTCCAGTTGAATATGTAAATCCCCATCGATGCAAGTTGAGATCTTGGATTCTTTGGTTTTTCTTCAAATTCTTTGACTTTCGATGTGTTATCCGTTATCACAGTTCCGAATCTGTGCGCTTCTGATATGGGAACACGAATGCATGATATCGTGGCATCGGCGTTTTTTGAAATATGGAAATCAAGCATTTCGTTGTAATCCATCGAATAAACATGATCACCCGAAAGTATCAAAACGTACCGGGGGGAGAATTGATCTATGAAATCTATATTTTGTGCTATCGCATGTGCCGTTCCTTTGTACCATTCTCCTTCAGCGGCAGCGGCGTAAGGTGAAAGCACGAAAAGACCTCCGTTTTTTCTATCCATGTCCCAATCTCTGCCCACTCCAAGATGGGTACTTAAGACTCTCGGTCTGTATTGAGTTAAAACGCCGACGGTGTATATCGAAGAATTAACGCAATTTGAAAGGGTAAAATCTATGATTCTGTATTTTCCGCCGAATGGGACTGCAGGCTTAACAACGTTTTCAGTCAAAACGCCAAGTCTTGTTCCCTGCCCTCCAGCAAGTATCATCGCTATGATTTCACTCATGATTTCATCCCCTTTCAGACAACCTGCCATTTTTCGAAAAAAAGCGGTTCTTCGTAGCCAATGTAAGAATGTTCCGTTCTTATGGTCACGTTTTTATCCAATATGCAATTCACTATTTTTGATCCTTCTTCAATCGTTGAACCTTCCATCACTACGGAGTTGTCGACTATCGCGCCTGCTTTGACGTTAACATTTCTAAAAATAACGCTGTTGTAAACTTTTCCCGATACTATGCATCCGTCTGCGACTATCGAATTTACGACTGACCCTGTGGAAGTTATCTTGGGAGGTGCGAGATCCTTTAGTTTGGTGTATATTTTTCTTTGCGGCGAAAAAAGTTCGTTAAGCACTTCCGGATCGAGCATGTCCATGTTCGTTCTTTTGTATTCGATCAAGGATTTTTTTACGTTTCGCCAGTAGCCTGAAAATTTGTAAGACATTATTCTCAGGTTTTCGATATTCGGTATTATAACATCCCTGACAAGATCGTATTTTCCATTCGGAACGGTTGAATACAGGAGATCCATCATCAGTTTTTTATTCATGAAGTACACGCCGAGGTTTATCTTGTCCCCAGCATTTTCTTTTTCTTTTTCTTTAAAATCGATTATTCTTTCGTTTTCGTCTGTTTTTACGGTTCCATAAAAAGCGGGATCGTATCCTTCGGAGGATTTGGTGAGAATGGTTATATCCGCAGAAGTTGAAAGATGATATTTGAATACAGGCGTGAAATCTATGTTGTAAATGTGATCGCCAGATCCTATCAGAACGTAATCCTCATCTCCTCTTCGAAGCACCGTTATATTTTGGTGAAGGGCATCGGCCGTACCTCTGTACCAAAGTTGGCTTGCCTCGCTAACGTAAGGTTGAAGAATGTAAAGACCGCCATTTTTTCTGTCAAGATCCCACTCTCTTCCAGAACCAAGATGATCCATAAGACTGCGAGGATTGTACTGGGTTAACACCCCAACTTTTTTTATACCGGCTCTTACCATGTTTGAAAGGGTAAAATCTATGGCCCTGTATTTACCGGCAATGGGTACAGCGGCCGAAGCCCTTTTGTTTGTCAATTTGCCAAGATTTTGTCCTTTCTCACCTGCAAGAATCAATCCCAGTATCTTCAAGATACCACCTCCTTAAAGGATATCCGGATACAGCGGAAATCTCTTACAAAGTTTTTCAACACGCTCCTTTGCAAGACGTTTTGTTTGATCGACTGGATTATGAATCACAGAGGCCATTATATCCGCAATTTCTTCCATTTCTGGCTCCTTCATGCCACGAGTTGTGACGGCCGGCGTGCCTACCCTTATGCCACTCGTGACGGTCGGTGATCTTTGCTCTCTCGGTATCGTGTTTTTGTTAACGGTTATTCCAACTTCACCAAGCAAATTTTCTACTTCTTTGCCGGTTAAACCCGTATCGACAAGATCGACTAACATTAGGTGGGTATCCGTTCCTCCGGAAACGATTCTTATCTTCCTGTCGGAAAGAGATTTAGCCAGTTTGGCGGCATTTTTAACTATTTGGCTTTGATAATTTTTAAATTCAGGAGTCATGGCCTCTTTAAAGCAAACGGCTTTTGCCGCTATGACGTGCATGAGAGGACCTCCTTGTATTCCCGGGAAAATGGTTTTATCTATTTGTTTTGCGAATTCTTCTTTAGAAAGAATAAGACCGCCTCTTGGGCCTCTGAGCGTTTTGTGCGTCGTTGAAGTCACAATATGGGCATATTCAACTGGATTTGGATGAATCTTTGCCGCCACAAGTCCGGCAAAATGTGCCATATCAACGATAAGATATGCCCCCACTTCATCCGCTATTTCTCTGAAACGTTTGAAATCAATGGTTCTTGGATATGCACTGCCGCCCGTTACTATTATTTTGGGTTTGTTTTCTATCGCAAGTCTTTTGACTTCATCGTAATCTATCGTTTCGGTGTCTGGGTTAAGACCGTAAGGAATTACTTTGTAAAGTTTGCCGGAAAAGTTTACAGGTGATCCATGAGTGAGATGCCCTCCCTGTGTTAAAGAAAGTCCCATCATGACACTTCCCACCTCTGCAACTGACATGTAAGCGGCCATATTTGCTTGAGATCCTGCATGTGGTTGAACATTTGCGTGTTCCGCTCCAAAAAGTTGGCATGCTCTATCTCTTGCAAGATTTTCGGCTATATCCACTATTTCGCAGCCGCCGTAATAACGTTTTGACGGATATCCTTCAGCGTATTTGTTGGTCAAAACGCTTCCCATTGCCTGTAAAACGGCTTTTGAAACGAAATTTTCCGATGCTATGAGTTCAAGGCCGTTTCTTTGCCTTTCAAGTTCTTTATGAACTACCTCGTAAATTTCCGGATCGACACTCTTTATCTCTTCCCACAAATCTTTCATTTTATTTCCTCCTCACTTTATATGGTAATTTTCCATCTTGTAAAAAAGCGTTCTTAAACTTATTCCAAGAGACTGTGCCGTTTTTTTTCTGTTTCCCTCATTTGTCTTTAGGGCTTCTTCTATCAATCCCTTTTCATAATCGGCAAGAGATTTTTTTAAATCGTGCTTTGTCCCGTTGATGTTTTTTTTGTGCACCTGCACGTAAGAAGGCAGCGAAGAAACGGTTATCTCTTTTTCACTTATGTCCATGTTTATCATCGCCCGTGCTATGAAATTTTCAAGTTCTCTTACATTTCCGGGCCAAGAAATGTTTTCTATCACATTTAAAGCGTCTTTTGAGATTTTTTCAACTGATCTGCCGTATTCTTGATTCAATTTTCTTATTATGTATTTTACAAGTGGTTCTATATCTTCTATTCTTTCTCTGAGTGGGGGGATGTAGATGGGAACTACGTTGAGCCTGTAATAAAGATCGGGTATGAAAGTTCCGTTTTTGACCATATCTTCAAGATTTATATTCGTGGCGGCTATTATTCTCACGTCAAGATGTTTTACTTTAGTACTTCCAAGTTTCGTTATTTCCATCTCTTGAAGGAATCTTAAAAATCTCGATTGAACGTTCAACTCCATCTTTCCGATCTCATCAAGAAAAAGTGTCCCTCCGTTGGATTCTTCAAGAAGACCTATTTTACCTCCCTTACGGGCGCCTGTAAAGGCCCCTTCTTCGTATCCAAAGAGTTCGGATTCGAGAATTCCTTCTGGCAGGGCAGCACAATTGACACTTACAAAAGCGGAGTTCTTTCTATCACTTGCGTTATGTATGGCATGCGCAAAAAGTTCTTTGCCTGTCCCAGACTCTCCTCTCAAAAGTACGGTTGCCCTTGTGGATGCAACTTTCTTAGCCTGCATTATGGCTATTTGCATGGCACGTCCATTTCCTATGATGTCGTCAAATGTGTATTTGGCTCTGAGATGCCTTATCACCCTGTTTGCCTCTTCAAGTTCGCGGCTTAAAGAAATTATCTTTGAGACATCGTGAATCACGCCAACGCTTCCGACGAATTTATCATCTATGAAAAGGGGAGTGACGTCGACTATGACATCTTTTTTCATAGGCCCTACCTTGAGCCTATGACCGAATATCGGTCTTTTTTCTTTTGCCACCATGATATGGACACTCTCTCCTTCGGCTATGTCTATGGTGGCGGGTTTGCCTATGACATCTTCTTCGTTAAATCCGGTCAACTTTGTGTATTCCGGATTTACCATCACCAAATTTCCTTTTGCATCGGCAACACTTATAGCATCGTCGGTTGATTCTATGATCTTCTCTAACATCAACCTTACGCGCTTTAAATCCGTTACTTCTTCGGCCATCTTTTGGACTTCCGTTATATCCCTGAAAACCGCAAATGCTCCTTTTAAATTACCGTTTTCATCGATAAGCGGAATGCGCGATGTTATGATTTTGACATTGCCAACATTTTGAATTCTATCTATTTCCGGCTTTTTATCTTCCACAACTTTATGAAGTCTCGTGTTTGGAACAAAATCGACGACTTTTTTACCGGCGTAATCTTCATCTTTAAGATGCAATATCTGGCGCGCAGTTCTGTTTATGAAGATCACTTCCGCCTGCGCGTTAACCATTATGACGCCTTCGATCATAGAATTAAGGGCCTGTTCGTAATATTCGTATTTTGAATCAGTCATAACGTTTTCCAGATCCATTTCGGATTCCCCATCCTAACTTTTGATTCACGATTTTAAAGAAGTTTCTTTCTTTTGTGCAAAGAAAATTCACACTGTTTTCAGAACTTTCAATTTCAAAAGATTCCGTTTTGTTTTGATCACCAAGCACGTCACCGTCGGAAATTGTGAAATATTTTTCGCTGTCTCGCGGATTTACCTCTATTTCTATCTTCCTTTTTGAAGAAACGACAATTGGCGTCTTAAAAAGTGTATGGGCCATCATCGGAACTATTGAAAGTACGTTTGCCTGAGGATCGATCAAAGATCCGCCGGCGGAAAGATTGTAAGCGGTAGAACCTGTGGGAGTTGAAATCAGAATTCCGTCGCAAAGTATCGATCCCACCTCCGAATTGTCGATCTTTATGTTCGCATCGATCATATGAGAATGAATATCTCTTTGAACTATAAATTCGTTTAAAAATTCAATTTCTCCAAATCTGGATCTGGCTTTGGAAAATTTTCTTTTTACGATGGTAAAATTTTCATCTGTCAAAATATCCTTAACTATTCGATCTATTTCGCTAAACTCGTAAGGACTTAAAAACCCGAGATGCCCAAAATTTATACCAACCACGAAAGGTGTTTTTTGTGCGATTTTTTTTGCATATCTTAAAACAGTCCCGTCGCCTCCGAGAATGAAAAAAAGAGAATTATCCGGAGCGTTTTCGGTATCGAAGATTTCTATTTTACCTTTGATTTTTTCCTTCAGGATCTCAGATGCTTTTATGGCATCAAAATTTTTCTCGTTTTTTAAAATAACGGCACCGTGAAAATTTTTCATCTTCTCAACACCACGCTGAGATCAAAAAGTGAATTAACGACAAAAATTTGGATGAAAAGTAACAAAAGGAAAACCACAAACGGAGTAAAATCTATATAACCAAAAGGATGTATAAATCTTCTGAATGGCCTGAGTACAGGTTCAGAAATTTCATCAAAAATTCTTCTGATAGGAAAACCATAAGGAAAGATAAAACTGAGTATTCCATCTATGATAAGTACAACCATGAAAAAGACTATGACGATGTTCAAAATGACGGCAATTGCGTAGACGAGATTTGCAACGGCAAACATGATTCACATCCTTTCAAATCAAAGATTCTCCTATCACCGAATACCCTCTTTGCGTTAAAATTCTACCTCTCGCAGTTCGAGCGATGAAACCTCCCTGAAGCAAGAACGGTTCGTAGACTTCACTTATGGTTTCTGATTCTATTCCCACACTTGCGGCCAGCGCGTTTATTCCCACAGGCCCGCCTCTGTAATCTTTTGCTATTTTGGAAAGTATCTTTATGTCCATATCATCGAGACCGTTTGGGTCAATTTGCATCGATTCGAAGGCCTCTTCTATCGTCTCCATGTCAAGGCTTTCCTTTGCCTTCACGGTTGCAAAATCTCTTATTCTTTTGACGAATCTGTTTACCACCCTTGGCGTTCCCCTTGACCTTTTGGCTATTTCTGTGGCACTGCGATCGTCAATTTTGACTCCAAGTAAAGATGCCGTTCTTTTTGCTATCAAAGCGAGATCGTCCATCGTGTAAAAATCCATTTCAAAGATCATTCCAAATCTGTTTCTTAAAGGAGCGGTCAGCAATCCACTTCTTGTCGTCGCACCTACAAGCGTAAATGGATTTATAGAAAGTCTAACACTTCTTGCGCCCGGTCCTTTTCCTATCATGACATCGATTTGAAAATCTTCCATGGCCGAATAAAGTATCTCTTCAACCGGATGAGGTAACCTGTGAATTTCATCTATGAAAAGCACATCCCCCGTGGATAAAGATGTTAAAATTGCGGCCAGATCTCCTTGTCTTTCAACGACAGGTCCGCTTGTTGTCCTTAATTTTCCTCCTATTTCATTTGCTATTATCATGGCAAGACTCGTCTTTCCAAGACCGGCAGGGCCTGCCAACAAAACATGATCAAGTACGTCGCCTCTCATAGTCGCCGCTTTTATGGCTACACGAAGTCTTGATTTTATTCTTTCCTGACCTATGTAATCACTTAAGTTTGCAGGTCTCAAAGAAACAAGCATTTCATCTTCTTTTTGTGGTTCCGAAGAAAGTAGTCTCGCCATTTTAGCCTCTATGGATGTATCCTGTATATCGTGCGGGCAAAAGGTATCGCTTCTCTTATATGCTCAAGTTTGCATATCCACGAAACGAGTCTTTCTATGCCCATTCCAAACCCGCTGTGCGGCACAGTCCCGTACTTTCTGAGATCTATGTACCAATCGTAAGAATCAACCGGAAGATTGAATTCTTTTATTCTTTCGGTGAGCAGATCCGGATCGTTTATACGTTCCGATGCGCCTATTATCTCTCCGTATCCTTCTGGTGCAAGCATGTCATCACAAAGCACGACTTCAGGCCTTTGCGGATCTGGCTGCATGTAAAAGGCCTTTATCTTTCGCGGATAATTGTAAACCATAACCGGCCTATCAAACTCTTCACTTATGCCTGTTTCTTCATCTCCGCCTATATCGTCGCCCCATTTTATATCGAATCCCTTTTTTTGAAGTAATTTAACGCCTTCATCGTAAGATATTCTCGGAAAAGGCGTTTGAACTTTTTCAAGCGGCTTTACATCTCTTTCCAACGCCTTGAGATGATCTCCAGCCCTTTCTAACACCCGTCCAACAACGTAAGATACAAGTTCTTCTTGAAGATGCATGTTGTCATTTGAACTGTAATAGGCAACTTCCGCTTCATTCATCCAGAATTCGGTAAGATGTCTTCTTGTCTTTGATTTTTCCGCTCTGAATGTCGGGCCGAGATTGTAAACTTTTCCAAGTGCCATGGCTGCCGCTTCAAGATAAAGTTGACCTGTTTGAGTTAAGTATGCCTTTCCGAGATCAAAATAATCAACGCTGAAAAGTTCGCCCGCCGATTCTCCTATGGCTCCCGTGAGAATAGGGGTATCAACAAGGATAAAGCCGTTGTTTCTGTAAAATTCTCTGACCGCCCATATAATTTCATTTCTAACATGTAAAATGTGAAATTGTTTTTGAGATCTGAGCCAGAGATGTCGGTTGTTCATTAAAAAATCTATTCCATGATCTTTTTTTGAAATTGGATATTCTTCAAGTGGTATCTGAATAATTTCAATGTCATTTACATCAAGTTCATAACCGTAAGGAGACCTTTTATCTTCTCTGACTTTACCTTCAATTATGACGCTTGACTCTAATTTAATCTTATCAGCCTTGACAAAAGTTTCTTCAGAAGATGTTTTTTCAATAATTCCTTGAACAAAACCAGTTCCATCTCTTATTTGCAAGAAATTTATCTTACCGCTTGATCTTTTGTTAAAAATCCATCCTTTGATCGTTACAATTTCTCCAACATGATCCTTCAGGTCTTTTATGTATGACCACTTTGCTGACAAGATGATCACCTCTCCTTTATATTATTTTAGCATATATGCATGGAGAATGGACAATGCAAAACCGTAAACAGTGACGCGTGATCAGTAACGAGTAAGCAGCCAAAGGCAAAAGGCGATTCCAGTTCTTCGACTGGAATGACAGCAGGCGGAGAGTATGATGCCGCGACGACCAGACGCCGAATGACAAATGCGAGAGCCGACGCACAAAAAGACATTAGAGATCGGAGATTAGGGATTAAAAAAAGCGGCACATGGCAAATAGCCAATAGCAGATGAAAAAACAAAACAACGTCATCCCGCACGTGATGCGGGATCGCCTTTTAGGTGCAAATTCGAAAATCATTATAAAATAAGGAAAATTTTGACTTCCAAGATCGCGTTTTTAAGGGGGGGTAAGACAGGGGTGAGTATGATCATACCCTGAGGTGTCCAAAAGTGAAAATGTGGTGATTTTAGAGCGAAATGCTGGAAACGGTTGTCACACAAGGGATTGCGTGATCTGAAAATTGAAAAAATCGAAATTTTGCTACAAAAATTTACAATCATTTTACCAACAATTATTCAAAGATTATTCATTGTGTATCATGAATGCAACAAAAGTTATGAATGTAATTACAAAAACATCCATTATAAATACTACATACATATATTTTTGATTTGACATTTAAACTCTTGGCGGTATACAATTTAACTATACTTAACTCACTTTAAAAGCCGGATGTTCATTTAATTTAAGCGGAGAGCAGGATGCCACGATCAGCGAAAAGTGACGAGTAAACAGTAAAGGGTGAGATGAAAAGTTTTTCTGATTACGGATCACGCGTTACGCGTCACAAATTTCTCTAATGTCTGATCCTTAATCTCTGTTTTTTCTACGTGTCACGAGCCACGTGCTAAATCACCTGCCATCGCTACGATTCGGAATTTAAAACTGGTTCAGTAAAGTGTAAATTGACGTTATGTTTTACAGATGATTTGGCATATACGGAGGAATTAGATGGGCTATTTTTATGTGTACCTTGCCATAGTACTTTTTTCGTCGATAGAAGTTGTTTCAAAGTTCATAGGAAGTTATGTCGATCCGCTTAATCTTTGGCTCTTCAGGTTACTCTTTGCAATTCCGACTCTCCTTCCTTTTGTCCGATTTTCCAAATTGAAAAATTTGTCTCGAAAAGATTGGATAAATCTTACTTGGATAGGTATTGTTCCTGTTGGAATAGGGATGAGTCTCTATCATTTTGCACTTGCAAATGCTCCGGCAAATGAAATGGCCATAATATTCAGCGCAAATCCAATTTTTGTGCTTTTGTTTTCAAAGTTGTTTTTCAAAGAAAAATTCCCTCTGCGAGTTTACATAGGTATGATTCTCGGTTTTGCAGGTCTTACGGTTACATCTTATTCTTCAGGATTCAAAGGAGACATCTATGTTTTTGTGATGATTGCGGCTTGTGCTTTGTTTGCAATTTTGACGGTTTTTGGCAGATCCATAACTCAAAATTCATCCAGTGCCATCTTCAATTTCATGACATTTGTGATTGCCGTTCCGGTTATTCTGATTGAAATGGCATTTTTTAAAGTGCCAATTGAAATTTCTTTCAAAGCTCTGCCTTACCTGGCATACATTGGAATTGTCACGACCGGCATCGCTTACCTTTTTTTCTTCAAAGGTATTTCAAAAATAGGAGCAAGTCTCGGATCCATGGCATTTTTTGTAAAGCCATGGATTGCTTCTCTTTTGGCATTTATAATTCTTTCTGAAGAATTAAACACCCAGTTGATCGCCGGTGGCGTCCTCATGGCTTCATCGCTCATAATAGCATATTGGCCATCAAAAAACCGTTAGCATCCAAGATCCTTTTTCTTTTGTTCATATTCTTCTTTTGTTATTTCACCGGATGCATAGCGGTGTCTTAAAATCTCACAAGGTTCGTCTGAAGAATTGTGCCATCTTATGAAACCTATTCCATATCTGAAAAAAAGATAAAAAATGATGAAAAAAAGTACTATTCCTGCGATGTCCCAGATTAAACTTCCAAGGCCGTATCCCCACCAGAAAGGCCAGAAAAAAATCATATGATCACCTCCTGAAATGGTTGGTTATCGGAAGCCTTCTATCACGGCCAAAGGCTCTAAAGGTGATCTTCACGCCGGGCGGAGATTGTCTTCTTTTGTATTCACTCAAATCAACAAGATGTATCGTTTTTTTCACGGTCTCGAGATCGAAGCCCATCTCTGTGATCTCTTCCAAAGATAAATCTTTTTCAACGTACAACTCCAAGATTTTGTCAAGTACATCATAAGGTGGAAGTGTATCTTGATCTACTTGATTCGGTTTCAATTCGGCTGAAGGTGGTTTTATGAAGATATTCGATGGAATAATTTCTTTCCCTGCATTCGCGTTGTACCATTCGCAAACTCTGTAAACCAGGGTTTTGTAAAGATCTTTTATAGGTGCAAAGCCTCCCGCCATATCTCCGTAAAGGGTCGAGTAACCTGTGCTCATTTCTGATTTGTTTCCCGTTGTAAGCACAAGCCATCCAAATTTGTTTGAAAGCGCCATGAGATAATTTCCACGAATTCTTGCCTGCAGATTTTCTTCCGCTATGTTGGGCTCCGTTCCTCTGAAAGATTCTTCAAGCACTTTAATGTAAGCGTTGTAAACGTCCGTGATCTTTATCTGAAGCACCTCTATGCCGAGATTCTTGGCAAGCATTTGGGCATCTTCGACGCTCGATTTTGATGAGTACATGGAAGGCATCATAACGCCTATGACATTTTCTTTTCCAATGGCTTCCGTGGCTATGACGGCAACTAAAGATGAGTCTATTCCGCCGCTTAAACCTATTAAAACTTTTTTAAATCCGTTTTTAATCACGTAATCTCTTGTTCCCAGGGTCAACGCTTTAAAAATTTCTTCCTCGACGACGAGAGCGGGAGAAATAACGCCGGATATTTCTTCTCTTTCTTTTGATCTCAGTTCGGTGTGAATCAAGTCTATCTCTGTCTCTCTTTCGATCCTTTCTCGCCTTCTTGGATCATGCAAATTCATACTCACGATATTTGGAATATCAACGTCTGCAAGCAGAATTTCTTCTTTAAAATCTTTTGCCCTTGCTATTGTTGTGCCATTTTCGTCTACGATGAAACTATGACCGTCAAAGACAAGTTCATCCTGTCCTCCAATAGTGTTAGCGTAAACAATTGCCGTTCTTAGATCTGATGCCCTTGTCTGAATCATCTTTTCCCTTGAAGCGCCTTTCATTACATTGTAAGGAGATGAAGATATGTTGATGAGTACCATGGCGCCTTTGTTGACCTCATCGACTATGGGACCATCTGGTACCCATATGTCTTCGCATATGCTAAGGCCAACTTTGGTTCCGTTCAATTCTATGATCATGGGTTTTTTGCCTGCGGCAAAATATCTTCTTTCATCGAAAACGCCGTAATTCGGAAGGAGAATTTTATGGTAAACTCCCATGAGACGTCCGCTTTGAATTACGGCAGCGGCATTGTATATATCGTCTTTCATGTCGACAAATCCAATTATGACGATTTCGTCCCGCCTCGAGGTGAAATTCACCAATTTTTGAAGTGCTTCAAGGTTTTTCTGAATAAACGCATGCCTGAAAAGCAAATCTTCCGGAGGATATCCTGTGATTGCAAGTTCCGGAAAGATAACGAAATCGGGTTTGAATTTTTCTGCGTTTTCGATAGATGAAAAGATTTTATCTAAATTTTCTTCGATGCCTCCTACGACGAAATTCTTTTGAACAACGGCAAATCTTATCTTTCTCAAATTTTGACACCTTCGATCTCATTGAGAAGTTCAACCACGCTTTTTTTCAGTTTGGGATGAACGTAATTTGGCGCTATATCAGCCAACGGCTTAAGCACGAATTCTCTGTTTTGCATGTCCGGATGCGGTATTATGAGATCAACGAAGTTTATCATTCTGTTATCGTAAAATATTATGTCTATGTCGATTAAGCGTGGACCCCACTTTGTCGTTCTCACTCTTCCAAGTGATTTTTCAATGTCAAGAAGCGTGTCCATCAGTTCCATGGGTGCGTAAGATGTCTTTACAAGTGCGGCACAGTTGATAAATTTGGGCTGATCTTTTAAACCGTAAGGTTCTGTTTCGTACATCGGGGATATCCTCAAAAATTCCATACTTTTCTTTTTCATCTCATCGATGGCAAGTAATATGTTGTTTTTCCTATCCCCAAGGTTTGAACCAAAAGCAACGTAAACCAAATGTTCCATAACTACACCCCCATTATTGCATCGACCATTCGCATGGCCTTAACATTGGAAAACACATCATGAACTCTGATTATTTTTGCGCCCTTCATAGCGGCGATTGTGTTTAACGCGATCGTAGGCTCAAGCCTATCATTTATATCCATAGGCATTATCTTGCTTATCATTGATTTTCTCGATATCCCTATGAGTATTGGTTTACCAAGGCTTTGGAATTTATCAAGATGGGCTATGATCTTTAAATTATCTTCAAGTCTTTTTCCGAAGCCTATTCCCGGATCCAAAATTATCTTTGAAGCCTTGACACCATTTTTGATCGCTTTTTCAACCTTTTTTTGGAGTTCTTCGTATACTTCCTTTAAGACATCTTCGTAATAAGGATCGGTCTGCATATTTTTTGGAGTGCCCTTTATGTGCATTAAAACGATCGGAACATCAAAATCAGTGCACACGTGCGACATCTCAGGATCGAATTCAAGACCGCTCACATCGTTGATCATATCTGCACCTGCACGAAGACCTGCAATGGCAGTCTGAGATCTGTACGTGTCTATCGAAATGGGTATGTCACTCACGTTACGTATACTCCGTACCGCCAAATCGATCCGTCTTATTTCTTCCGCCGGATCGATTGGATCCGATCCGGGTCTTGTCGATTCTGCACCGATATCTATTATGTCCACTCCTTCGTTGATCATCTCAAGTGATTTTCTTTCGACGTTATCGATTTTGACTCTGCTTGGAGGGTAAAAAGAATCATCCGTTACGTTCATGATTCCCATCACGTAAATTCTTGAAAAATCAAATTCGCGCTTTCCTATTTTCATTCGATCTCTCCATCCAGAATTTTTTTAGCGAGATCTCCGACGACCTTCGGATCTGCCTTACCTTTTGTCTCCTTCATCACATTGCCAACGAAAAATCCGATAACGGATGTTTTGCCTTTTTTGTACTGTTCAACGACCGATGGGTTATTCTCGATGACTTTTTTGATAACAGGTACAAGTGAATTTTCATCTGAAACTTGAATAAGATTTTTTTCTTTTATTATATCTTGCGGATTTTTGTTATTTTTGTATATTTCACCCAAAACTTCTTTCGCAGACAATCTCGATATCTTTCCGGAATTTGTGTATTCCATAAGCACTTTAAGACTTTCGATGGGTACTTTATCGGGATTGAAATCAACGGAATCTGCGTTGAAGAGTGCAAGCAGATCATTTACGATCCAATTTGAAGAATCTTTCGGATCCATCTTTGAAGACACTAATTTTTCGAAGTACGCTGAAATTATCTTGTCTTTCGCTATTATGTTGGCGTTGTCTTTTGCCAGACCGTATGCTTTTACATATCTTTCAGATTTTTGATCTGGAAGTTCGGGAAGATTTTGCTTTATATTTTCGATTTGAGATTTCGAAACTTTCAAAATCGGAAGATCCGGCTCCGGGAAATACCTGTAATCGTTCTCCTCTTCTTTTGATCTCAAAGAAACCGTTGTTCTTGTCACGAAATCCCATCCGCGCGTTTCATGTTTCACATCTTTTCCGTCTTTCAACGCTTTGGAAATTCTTTCTGCCTCGTATTCTATGGCATACTGAACATATCTGAACGAATTTATGTTTTTAACTTCTACTCTTGAACTTGATCTTCCGCTGTCATCGACAACAGAAACGTTGGCATCACATCTCAGTGCTCCTTCTTCCATGTTTCCGCTGCACACGCCAAGAGTTCTGAGGATATCTCTCAATTTTTCCATGAACTCTTTTGCCTCTTCAGATTTTTCCATATCTGGTTCGGTTACAATCTCTATAAGAGGCACACCACATCTGTTGAAATCTATCAAACTTTCTTTTGATTCGGTTATGTTTTCCGACGAATGAACCATCTTACCGGCATCTTCTTCTATGTGTATGCGCCTTATCCTTACATGCTTTCCGTTGTCGAGATTCAGATATCCTTCTGTTGCTATTGGATGAAAATACTGCGTTATCTGGTAACCTTTTGGAAGATCGGGATAAAAGTAATTTTTTCTATCAAAACTTGAACTTTCATGAATTTCGCAGTTAAGTGCAAGACCAGCCATTATTGCAAATTCGACAACCTTTTTGTTCAGAACTGGCAAAGCACCTGGCTGACCTGTGCATACAGGGCATATGTTGGTGTTGGGCTTTGCATTTACATCTATCTTGCAATTGCAGAATGCCTTTGTTTCGGTCAAGAGTTGGGCGTGGATTTCAAGGCCAATGACTGTTTTCATGCTACAACCTCCGGTAACGGAAATTTACCCCTTATCATTTCGTAATTTCTTCCGATTCTGAGGACTTTTTCGTCTTCAAACCTTTTAGACATGATTTGCAAACCAATGGGTAGACCATTTATGCTTCCCATTGGAAGGCTTATGGCAGGCAAACCGGCCAAGTTTGCCGGTATGGTGTAAATGTCTTGAAGGTAATATTCAAGAGGTGAAGAAAGTTGACCTATTTTGAAAGCAACGCCTGGCGTTGTAGGACC
Organism: Athalassotoga sp.; assembly: GCF_049965695.1. Lineage (NCBI taxonomy): Bacteria > Thermotogati > Thermotogota > Thermotogae > Mesoaciditogales > Mesoaciditogaceae > Athalassotoga > Athalassotoga sp. The sequence continues at coordinate 49,474 of NZ_JBMFWB010000014.1, forward strand.
GATTATCGCATCGTAAGAATTGAAGATTTGTTTTAATTCGTCAACTATTTTGGATCTAACCTTTTGAGCCTTATCAAAATAAGCATCGTAGTAAGTCGCCGAAAGCGTGAAAGTACCGAGCATTATCCTTCTTTTTACCTCTCTTCCGAAACCTTCGTCTTTCGTTTTTGTGTATATATCATCCACCGATTCTCCGTCAATGCTTAACCCGTACCTTATGCCGTCATATCTTGAAAGATTGGATGAGGCTTCGGCAGGTGCTATTATGTAATAAACCGCAACGGCGTATTTAAGAGAAGGAATGGAAACCTCGTCAACCTTTACACCCATCTTTTTGAAATTATCTATCGCATCAAACAAAACGTTTTTAACATCGTCAGAAAGTCCTTTCGTGAATTCTTTTGGAATTGCCATTTTGAAACCTTCAATTGAATTTTCTATGTTTTTCAAAAGATCAATTTGTTTTTCAACTGTTGTTGAATCTTTAGGGTCTTTACCGATCAGGATGTTTCCGATTAAACCGGCATCTCTTACATTTTTGGTAAGAGGTCCTATTTGATCGAGAGAAGAAGCAAAAGCCACAAGACCATACCTTGAAACAAGGCCATACGTCGGTTTGTATCCTACTATTCCGCAAAAAGAGGCAGGCTGACGTATCGATCCGCCGGTATCTGATCCAAGCGCAAATGGCACCATATCACTTGCAACGGCGGATGCCGAACCGCCACTCGATCCTCCCGGAACTCTTTGAAGATCCCACGGATTTCTTGTCGTGAAAAAACTGGAATATTCTGTAGATGCACCCATCGCAAATTCATCCATGTTCGTCTTTGCGATCACAGTTCCACCTGCATCAAGCAACTTTTGAACTGCCGTTGCAGTGTAAGGAGAAACGTAATTTTCAAGAATTTTTGATGCGCACGTCGTTTTAGTACCTATAACTTCCATGTTGTCTTTAACCATGAAGGGAATTCCATTTAAAATTCCATCTTTACCTTTAACGAAAACAGTAGAAATACAAGATTTTATTTTTGGATCTATCAACGCGGTTTTTTTGACAAAATGATTTGTAACCTCTTCGGGGGATATCTTATTCGATTTTATCTGTTCAATTAAATCTTCAACGCTTAAATTTGATAGCATCAAAAGAATTATCGGAACACAAAATGCTACGTTCCGTTACCTCCTTTCATAAATCTGATTTTAATTATATCACTTTCAAAGATATATGTTATGATCTTTTTGAGAAAGGAGAGCGAATTATGGATATATCGGGTAAAGTCATAGAACACAGAAGATGGCTTCATAAAAATCCGGAACTTGCTTTTGAAGAATTCAAAACCTCTGAATACATAAGAAGGCATCTTGATGATTTTGGAATACCTTACAGAAAAGTCGGTACCGGAACAATAGCGGACCTAAACGTCGGATCAAACCAAACGATTGCTTTGAGGGCTGATATGGATGCGCTTCCAATTACGGAAATAAATGACAAACCTTACAAGTCCCAAATCGAGGGTAAAATGCATGCGTGCGGACATGATGCCCATACTGCCATGCTTTTGACGGCGGCAGAATACATGGTCAAAGAGAAAAGACCTTCAAAGAACGTAAGATTTATCTTTCAACCTGCCGAAGAGGGCGGTTGTGGCGCATGCGAAATGGTGAAAGCAGGATCCGTCGATGGAGTTGATATGGTCTTCGGAATTCATGTTTGGGTTGGAACCAAGTCGGGAAAATTTTCGAGTAAATCCGGCCCTTTGATGGCTGGTATTGATGAATTAACTTTATCTGTAAAGGGAATAGGTGGACATGCGGCTTCTCCGCATCAAACCGTTAATCCGATATCAATAGGTGCAACCATCGTCAACGAACTTTACAAGATAAGATCTTTGAGAATAGATCCGCTTGAAAATGCCGTCATCAACGTTACCGCTTTTAATTCGGGCAATACCTTCAACGTGGTTCCAACCGAAGCAAAGATATTTGGCACGATTCGTACTTTTTCTGATGTCACACGAAAAGATGTGATATCCAACGTTGAGAATATGAAAGACCTTGCCCATTCTCTCGGAGGAGATGTCGACTTGAATTTGAAAAGAATTGCTCCACCTGTTGTGAATTCAAAAGAAGGATTTGATGAGGCTGTAAAAGTGATAAAAAAACTTGGATTCGAATTTGAAGAAGCAGTTCCAACAATGGGATCAGAGGATTTTGCGTATTACCTTCAAAAGGTAAAGGGTGCTTTTTTATTTCTCGGCATACGTTCAGAATCAAAACATGTAATTGCGCCCCATCACAGTCCATATTTTGATGTTGATGAAGAAGCACTTCAATCTGGTGTTAAATTCTTTCTTGGAATTGCAGGATCAATGTATACTTAACTCACTAAAGTTACTATGAGCGTAGGGCAGGATGCCCTCTCGATGGCCTCCGCAGCGCAGCGAGGACCAGACATCGAGTGGGGTACCTGCCGGAGCGACTATTCGAAATTTGAATTTTGTTTGGTATAGGAGGTAAAGATGAGATTAGAAGGAAAAGTGACTCTTATAACAGGAGCCGCAAGTGGTATAGGACTTGAAACAGCAAGAATATTTATGAAAGCAGGATCGATTATAGCAGGTTGCGATTACAACGAGGAATCTTTAAAAAAAGCGCAGGCCGAATTGGGCAGCAATTACAAAATATACAAGATGGATGTTTCAAAACATGATGAGGTTAAATTGGTCGTTGACCGGATCGTCAAAGAACTTGGAAGGATAGATATTCTCATCAACAATGCCGGAATAACAAAGGACAATTTTCTTGTCAGAATGTCTGAAGCGGATTTTGATGCCGTTATTTCTATAAATCTCAAAGGAGTTTACAACGTTACACAGGCAGTTGTCCCTCACATGATGAATCAACGTAACGGCGTTATATTAAACGCGTCTTCCGTTGTGGGAATATACGGAAATATAGGTCAAACAAATTACTCCGCTTCAAAGGCCGGTCTGATAGGCATGACAAAGACATGGTCAAAAGAACTTGCACGTTACAACATTCGCGTCAATGCCGTTGCCCCTGGCTATATAAGAACTCCGATGACCGAAAATCTTTCGGAAAAGGTAAAAGACCTTGTCAAAGAAAAGACAGCGCTCGGCAGAATGGGAGAACCCTCGGATGTGGCAAATGCCTATCTCTTTTTATCTTCGGATGAAGCGGGATATATAACAGGTCAGGTGCTTGGAATTGACGGAGGCCTGACGTTGTGAAATCGTTAAGATGTAATTTTGTTTTTGTCGACTGACCTTCCGAATATCCAAAAAACAGCAGTTCCCAAAAGGCCAAAGGCGAAGGCTGTCAAAAAATCAGTTGCCGGAGAAACAAGCCACAGAAAAGCGCTTAAAAAAGCAACGATTGATACTATGCCATCTCTTACGAGGTAATAAGCCCCGAAAGTTCCAGCCTTTTGGCCTTCGGGCGAAAGGTCCATTATCAAAGATTTTCTTGTTGGTTCACCGAATTCTTTGAGGCCTCTTATTATAAAGGCAATAATTAAAAGTTCAAAACTTCTCGAGAAAAGCAACACAAGCGGAAAAAGTGTGAAAAATCCGAAAGTTATAACCACAAATGGCTTTTTCGTATGTTTGTCGGCAAGATACGCAACAGGTACATAGATGATCATGGCCGTTACCATTTCTATGGTCGTCAATATTCCAAACTGAAAAGCGTTGAGACCGTTTTTCTCAACCACCCACACGACGACGAAAGCGTAGGGAATCTGTTCGCAAAATCTCACGAATATATCTGATATCAGTAATGTTCTGAGATTTCCGCTTAGATTTTTAAGCATTGCTCTCATTCTGACAGGCTCAGATTTTTTGCCGGAATCTTTTATGAAAGCGCTGAAAATGAAGATAGACATAATGGCAAAGGCCATTGCTATGATAAATGAGATCCTTATGCCTTTTGTAATGCCGTAAAGATCTATCAAAATACCTCCGATAAGCGGACCGAGAGCCATCGGAACCCTTCTGACAAGGGAATGCATGGAAACTCCCATTACTCTTTTGTTTTTCGGTACGGCATCCGATATCAGACTCATTATCGCAGGCATGGCGATTGCAGACCACGCAATGAAAAAAATTGCCCCGATGAGCACATACTGCCATGCGGGTAATATTATGACTATCGCATATCCTATCATCGAAAAGAGAGTAAAAAATATAAGGGACTTTTTATAGCCTATCTTATCGCTTAGATACCCGCCGGGAAATGAGTATATGGCTCCGAGTAAGTTTTGCATTCCATTTAAAGCACCGACAGAAATGGCGCCTCCACCAAGTGCTATCAGATAAAGGGGCAAAAATTTGTCGCCCATGTATTGACCCATGCCCACCATTATGACAAGGACAAGCATGGAAAGCATGGAAGTGTTCAGCGCGAAAAAATCCGTTAATCTTTTTTTGTTCACTTATATCTTACCTTTATCGCAGCGTAAAGTGCATCGTAGACCTTAAATTGTTCCTCAAGATTTTTGATGTCATCCGGATAAATCAAAGAAAATCCGCTTGCCAAAATTTCAAGGCCGGCGGCGTAAGGATCCGCGTCAAGATGGTTTGTATCGGCCGCGTTTACTATTTCTCCCATCTTTTGCAAAGTGGGATCTGTTATATTGTATTTTTCGAGAATCGAGACAAAAGAACAATGTCCGTCCTTATGACCGAGTTCAACTCCTTCAATATCGAAAGGAATCGCATTTTCTTTTTGGGATGTTTCCATCACCAGTGATTTTGTCACAAACACGAATTCGGCCTGATTATCGATGAATCTTTTTATCAACCATGGGCAGGCAACCCTGTCAACATGAACGTGCGACCTTGTTACCCATTTCATAAAATCATCCTTTTCTTGTTTTTTTTATTATACCAAACAAAGTTCAAATTTCGAATTTTCGCCCCAGCGATACTTCCGCCGGTTAACAAATAATTATTCTTTTCTTTCTCCAAAAGAAACAAATATATTCTACAATTAAATTGATCCCTACCCCATAGGGGTGGGATATACGGAAAAGTTTCGGAGGATGTGAGAATATGCAACAGGAGAAAGAGATAAAATTGGACATAGAAGGCATGACATGTGCATCGTGCGTGAAAGCAGTCGAAAAATCGATATCGAAACTCGAAGGAGTCTCTTTTGTATCTGTAAATCTTATTGATGAAAAGGCCGTTGTGAAATTCGATCCGGCAGTTGTAAAAGTGAAAGATATGGAAAAAAACGTGAAAAAAGCCGGTTACGGTGCAACCCTTATCTCAGAAGATGATTACGATCGCGACGAGATAAAGCGTAAAAAAACAGTTCGTACCTTCAGAAACAGGTTTGTCTTCTCCGCCATATTTGCAGCACCTTTATTGTTCATTTCGATGGCACATACTTTCGGTCTTATGTTGCCTGCCATAATTTCTCCGGATCTTTCTCCGTTGAATTTTGCGCTTGTTCAGATATTGCTTGTCGTACCTATAATCATCTTCGGAAGAAATTTTTACATAAAGGGCATTCCTTTACTTTTCAAAGGGGAACCCAACATGGATACATTGGTAGGTCTCGGAACAGGGGCTGCCATAATTTACAGTTTGTTTTCAACCATTGAAATAATTTTGGGCCATCCTGAGTATGTTTCAGGCCTTTATTTGGATACGGCAGGCGTTATCGTCGCACTTATTTCTTTGGGAAAATACTTCGAAAATCTTTCAAAATCCAGAACATCAACGGCAATAAAGAAGTTGATGAATCTGAAGCCGAAAACGGCAATTTTAAAAATTGAAAATTCTCAAAAAGAAATTCCGGTTGAAGAAGTTAAGGTCGGTGATCTTTTGATCGTTAAAGCCGGCATGGCAATTCCGGTTGATGGCGTCATTTTGTCCGGTAACGCTTCAATAGATCAATCCATGCTGACGGGAGAGCCGATACCCATAGACGCATCAAAAGGTACCCATGTTTCTGCGGGCAGCATGAATTTAAACGGAACGATAGAAATGGAAGCACAAAAAGTTGGAAAAGACACCGTTATTTCCAAGATAATAAAGTTGATCCGCGATGCTCAATCGTCAAAAGCGCCCATCGCACGACTTGCGGATATCGTAAGCGGTTATTTCGTTCCTATCGTCATCGGAATAGCAATACTGACCTTTGCCGTGTGGATCTTGATTGGTCTTGGATTCATCTTTGCACTTACCATGAGCATAGCCGTGCTTGTCATAGCATGTCCCTGCGCCCTTGGTCTGGCAACGCCGACCGCGATAATGGTCGGAAGCGGAAAAGCAGCGGAAAACGGAGTGCTTTTCAAAAGCGGAGAAGCGCTTGAGACTTTACGAAAAATAAAGGTTTTCGTGTTTGACAAGACCGGTACGATTACGTATGGAAGGCCTAAGGTTGTAGATGTCATGCCCATAAACTACGATAGGGATGAATTTTTCAAAATTGCCGCATCGATATCTTCGAAAAGTTCTCATCCTTTAGATAAAGCCATAACAAACGAATATAAATCCGAATTGTTCGATGTCGAGGATTTTCAGGCCATCGCAGGAAAGGGAATTACCGGCATCATAAACGGAAAAAGGATAAGGATGGGAAATGCGAAATTCATAGAATATGGAGATGAACTTTCGACAAAGGATGGAGAAACGCCTGTCTTTGTAGAGTATGACGGTAAAGTCATAGGTTTTATAGGTATTTCCGATGAAATAAACCCGACGGCCATTAAAACCGTCCAAAGTTTGAAGCAGATCGGAAAGGTTTACATGCTCACGGGAGACAACGCCAAAACGGCGGAGATTATAGCAAAACAGGTGGGTGTAGACGATTTCTTTGCGGAAACGTTGCCGGATCAAAAGGCACAGATAATCGAACAACTTAAGGCGAACAATGTCAAAGTTGCGATGATTGGAGATGGAATAAACGATTCGGTGGCCCTTGCAAAGGCAGATATAGGAATTGCCGTCTCATCCGGAACGGACATAGCGATGGAAACTGCGGACATCGTTTTGATGAAAAACGATTTAGAAGATATCGTCAAGGCGATAGAACTTTCAAATGCAACCATAAAGAATGTCAAAGAAAATCTCTTCTGGGCATTCTTCTACAACATCATAGGAATACCGATAGCGGCGGGAATTTTATACATGCCTTTCGGCATATCTTTAAATCCGATGATAGCGGCACTGGCAATGGCTTTTTCTTCGGTTACGGTCGTTACAAATGCCTTAAGACTTAAGGGCATAAAATTGAAAGGAGATGTTAAAGTATGAAATTGTATGTTGACGGAATGACGTGCGAGCATTGCAAGATGCACGTTGAAGAAGCCTTAAAGGGTATAAAGGGAGTTAAAAAGGCCGAGGTAAATCTCGATAATGGGACGGCAGAGGTAGAAACAAAAAAAGAGATCTCTTTTGATACATTCAAAAACGCAATAGAAGAGGCCGGATACATGCTTGTGAAGATAGAGTGATCTGAATGGAGGAATTTCACGTTCACCATATGGCCGATCATCATTTAAAACATGAAGAAGCATTGAGCCTTTTGAAAACTGCGAGAGGGCATCTCGATGCGGTTATAAAGATGATAGAAGACGAAAGATATTGTGTTGATATTTCAACGCAACTGCTTGCCATAATAGCGCTTTTGAAAAAGGCAAACACATCGGTGATAAACAAACATATAGAAACATGCGTTAAAGATGCCGTTAACAACGGAAATGTTGATGAAAAATTGAAAGAATTAGAAACGCTTATGAAATATCTCGAGAAATCTTTGTGAAGGAGGGCTGAAATGAAAGCTGTTGAAAGAAAAATAAAAATTAACGATTTTGAAAGTGCAAAGAGTAAGTTGAAAGATCTTGTGAGTTCTCATAATTTTGCCGTGCTTGCCGAGCATGATTTTGGTGCGATTTTAAAATCGAAGGGTAAAAATCTCGGACAAAATGCGATCGTTTTTGATATATGCAACGCATTGAAAGCCCATGAAATTTTGACTATTTCTCCCATAGAAGGGATAAATTTACCATGTAAAATTGGAATTTTCGAAGAGTCCAATGGTTACCATGTTGCGTATCTTGATCCAAAAACAATAGAGACAAATGATGAAAGGTTGAAATCCATTTTCAAAGAAATAAGTGAAATACTTGAAGATATAACGTTAAAACTTTCTGAGTGAATGGAGATGAGATCATGAAAAAAATAGATTTAATCGATGAAAACACAACGATAAAAGAAATACTCGATAAAGATTCATCGCTGCAATCTGAACTTTTAAAACTTGGATTCAACACATGTTGCGCAAAGATGCAAACTATAAAAAGTTTTGCTCAGGAAAAACAACTCGATGTCAGAAAGGCAATGGCGGTTTTGAACACAAAGATAGAGGAGATAAATGAAATAAACGAAATTTTGGAAGAAGGGATGTGAAAATATGATGTGGTACGGAGGTCCCGGATTTGGTGGTTGGGGCGGATATGGCTTGGGCTGGGGCGGAGGATGGCTTATGATGATAATAGGTATTTTAGGATTCCTTTTTGTGCTTTGGGGCATAATCATGATCTTAAGATGGTCTACAATGGGAACTCACCGGCCATATCGCACCTATCGCAGTCATTATTATCGAAACAATTACGATGATGCCGTCTCTGCCCTTAAGATGAGGTACGCCAGAGGAGAGATCACAAAAGAAGAGTACGAGAGAATACTGAGAGATTTAATGAATAACTGAAACCTTTGATCCGGCAGGTGCCCATAATGGCACGTAGCACGTGGCTCGTAGCATGTAGAAAAAACAGAGATTAGGGATCAGACATTAGAGAAATTTGTGACGCGTAACGCGTGATCCGTAATCAGAAAAAC